>NZ_CAWUDM010000065.1:0-35763 GCF_963920855.1 Nostoc sp. CCY0012
CTCCCTGCCCCCTGCCCCCCTGCCTCTTTCCCCCAGTCATCCACTAAGCAGGAATAAACTCCATCGCTACACCGTTCATGCAGTAGCGTTTACCAGTGGGTGCAGGGCCATCGTTGAATACGTGACCTAGATGTCCACCACAACGACTACAATGTACTTCTGTTCTGGTCATGAAAAATGACCGATCTACGGTAGTGGCGATCGCACCATCAATTGGTTGATAAAAGCTAGGCCAGCCGGTTCCACTGTTAAATTTGGTTTCAGATGTAAATAATGGTTGTTCACAGCCTGCACAGATAAAAGTGCCTTCAGCATATTCTTTATCTAGTGGGCTGGTAAAGGCGGGTTCAGTTCCATGTTTGCGTAAAACGCGAAATTGTTCTGGTGTTAAAGTGGTACGCCACTCTTGTTCTGTTTTGGTAATTTCAAAGTTACTTTGAGAAGTTGTCATGTTTGCTGAACCCCAGTTGATATTGCGTACTAAAAATGTGGTGCCGATGATGACTGCACTACTCTCTAAAAAATAGCGTCTGTTCATATACCTATTTTATCTTGAAAAAATATTGCGCTGTGCTGTCACCTAAAAACACAGTTGGAACTCTTCTGTCGTCACATTGGGGTTGGTTTGCAGATAATCACTCAGGCGATCGCAAGCTAAGTTTAGCAGCTGATCGAGATTTGATGTTTGCAGTTCTATTTGCTGTAAATTCCACAATTTAATTGTGGCATCTTGACCACCAGAAACCAGCATTTTGCTGTCGGGACTAAAACTGACACTCCTGACACCGCCATTATGTCCTGAGAAAGTTTTTAGCAAAATACCACTGGTGACACTCCAAAGTTTAATAGTACCGTCGTCGCTAGCTGAGGCGATGATTTTGCCGTCTGGGGAGAAATTCACGTTGACAACTACATCATTATGCCCCGCAAAGGTGTTCAGTAGGGAACCATCCACACTCCAAAGTTTAACGGTTCTGTCCTGGCTAGCAGATACAATGGTTTTGCCATCGGGAGAAAAATTAATACTCCAGACACTAGCACTATGTCCTGAGAGAGTTCTCAGCAGGCGACCGTTGCGACTCCAAAGTTTGATGGTTTTGTCTGCACTGGCTGAGGCGATGGTTTGACCGTCGGGGCTAAATTTAACGTTAGTCACCCAACCATGATGACTGGGGAGTGTTGTCAGCAGTCCACCGTCTCGTCCCCAGAGTTTGATGGTTTTGTCGGCACTGGCAGATGCGAGAATTTGATTATCAGGGCTAAAATCCATACTTGTTACCCAGTGTTTGTGACCCTGGAGAGTTTGCAGCAAAGTACCATCGCGCTGGCGAAGTTGGATTGTCTGGTCTGCACTGGCCAAAGCTACTGTGTGGCGATCGCTAGTAAAGCTGATGCTAGTAACATGATCAATGGGTGAAGGTAATGTTTTCAGCAACTGACCCTGCAAATTCCACAGTTTCATCGTGTTGTCGGTACTAGTAGAGGCAATGGTTTGACCATTAGCAACGAAGCTGACATCATTGACACTACCTTGATGACCGTAAAAACTTTGTGGCAGAGTTGTTTCTATTTTCCACAGTCGGACAGTATGGTCATCACTAGCTGAGGCTAATCTGGTGCTATCTGGGCTAAAGCTTAAACTATTAACTTCATGGTTATGTCCTGGCAAAGTACCTAGCAAGTTACCTGCACGATTCCAAAGTTTAATAGTTTTATCAGCACTAGCTGAGGCAATCATTTTACCATTGGGAGAAAATCTCACTTCCCAGACACTAGCGTCATGCCCTTCGATAATTTTCAGTAATTTACCATCACGACTCCAGAGTTTAATTGTTTGGTCAGCACTGGCTGAGGCTATTGTTTGCCCATCGGGACTAAATATGACATCTAAAACTTCTCGCGTGTGTGCTGGTAAGGTTGTTAACAGTCGGCCATCCAAACTCCAAAGCTTAATTGTGCCGTCATCGCTAGCAGAAGCAACTGTATCACCATCTGGGGAAAAACTGACGCTATTAATACTACGGCTATGTCCTACGAGGGTTACGAGTAAATTGCCGTCACGAGTCCAGAGTCTAGCGGTGTTATCGTTGCTACCAGTAGCAATCATTTTACCATCTGGGGAAAAACTGACACTATTTACACCATGCAGATGTCCTGTCAGAGTTGTGAGTAATTTCCCGTCACGGCTCCAGAGTTTCACAGTTTTGTCAGTACTAGCAGAGGCTAATGTCTGGCTATCAGGAGAAAAGCTGACACTATTGACACTATCGCTATGCTCTGCAAGAGTTGACAGTGGACTGCCATCACTATGCCAAAGTTGAATGCGGTTGTCAGCAGTACCAGAGGCCAAAATTTGACCATCCGGGGAAAAACTGATGCTGGTAACCCAAGCATCATGAGTCAAGCGGTTACGTTCTTGTGTACCATACACTGCTTGTTGGAGAATATTTGTAGTTTGACTTTGAATATTTTCCGGGGTACCGGGAGTTATTTTTTGTACTTCCCTCCCTACTTGAACGCTAGTGAGTAATGCTTCTAATTGTTGATGGGAAAGAAGAAGGTTTTCTGACAAAGAATTTAAAGCTTGTATCTCTCGTAACTGCGCTTTTTGGGTTTGTTGATAAGCTAAAATAGCTAAACCAAAAGCAGTCAATCCCAATATACTGATAATTGCCGCAGTTCTTTGTGCTTGCTTGAGTCTATTTTTTTCTTGTTGTTGTTGGCGTCGTCTTTCTATTAAACAAGCTTCAATAAAACGTTGGACATCAAAAGAAAGTTGATCTGTATAATTGACATAAATTTCTTCAGCTTCGGCGAGGCGAACACCTTGCAATAAGAAATCAGGTTGTTCATCGCTGTTCCGCCACAAAGCAGCTGCTTGGGTAATTTGACGATGCGATCGCAACTTAGCTCGATTTTCCTCTAGCCACCAGCGCAATGTTGACCAGTAGCGAATTAGGACTTCGTGGGCTACTTCTATGGTTACTGCTGGGGATGAGGACATGGGCGGTGGAGAGGAAGTTTTTTCTTGTCCTTTGATTCCTCTAAAAGCGTTTGGATCTTCTTCTAAATTTACGACTACTAACTTGGCAGTAGTTAATGCTTGCAATGTTCTTTCAACTAAAGCCACTGGATATTTTCTGACGATTAATTCAGATTTCAATACCCGTCGTCTGGTGTCTTCTGTACCTTCACCTAATTGAGTCAGGGATAAAAAAATCCACCGCGCACATTCTTGGGCTTCTGGATCTAAACTTTCGTAAACGCTTTGTGCTTTACTTTCCAGCGCCCCTTTAATCCCACCTAAGTGCTGCTGGTAGGCTTGTAAGGTCATGACCCCATTTTCGCGGTATTCCCATAACTGTGCGAGAACAAATTCTAATAGTGGTAAGTCTCCGGGGGATTGGTGTAACTCCTGTATCAGCACCTCTACCAATTCCGGTTCGACTGTTAAACCTACTTGTTCGGCGGGGTTAATAATAGTGCGGCGATATTCTTCTGCTGTTAAGCAGGGGGGTAACAGCACACTCGACTGCTGTAAAAGCTTGGCTAATGTCGCTATTTCTAAGGAAGGGGCAATAAAGTCTGCCCGCAAGGTAATAATTAATTTAAACTTGTCTGGTGCATATTCCAGCGCCCCTAAGATAATTTCTAAGAAACGCTGCCTATCTTCACTAGGGGTGAGGGTAAATAATTCTTCAAATTGATCTACCACCAAAATTACCATTGGTTCTGGGCGATCGCCTACCCAATTCTTCAACCCTTCTACCCCTTGATACAACATCCCTTCTATTTGCAGTTGCTGGTAAGCTTTTTCGCGCTCTGTACCGCTATCTACCAGGCGACGTGATAATGTTTGCAGGGGATTTGCACCAGGGCGAAAGCTTCTAATCCACCAATCTTGGCTACCTGGTAAAAGTTTTCCTTGTCGCAATTGAGCCACTAATCCGGCTTGTACTACAGAAGATTTACCACTACCGGAGGCTCCCACGACAGCAATAAATGACTTTTGCCTTAAGTCACTAATGAGTTGCTGCACTACAATTTCTCGACCGTAAAAATACTGAGCATCTTCTGCGGTAAAAGCTTGTAATCCCCGGTAAGGACAAATCCCTAAGTCAATGCCTGCCGTTGAAAGCATACTTCTACCGCTCTTGCTGGCAGGTATAATTTCAATTACACCTTGTGTCCCAGATAACCAAATATGCAGCGGTAATTCGTTGTGACAAGACAATTGCAATTGTGTAATCCAAGCTGCGGCTGACAAGCTAGGTTGTTGTTGGGCTATTTCTAAGGTAGAGTGTAAAGCTTGAGCAAATTGTTCAGGATAATTTTTCAAAGAAGCAGCAGCAATTATACATTGTCCTTGTTCAAATCCTAGTTGTAAATCTTCTACCCAATCTTGGATGTGTGCATAATTATTTGCCCCTACCGGACAATCTAAAATAATAATTTGTTGGGCATAATTTGAACGTCTTAACTCTTGTCGTAACCAAGAACGACTGAGGCGGATATCTTCTGCTAAAACTAATGCAGGTTCACCAGCTTCAGTTTCCTCGATTCGTCCACGTAAATATAAAAGTACTGTGCCGAAAGTTTGGGGATGATTTTGTAGACAAGTTTGAATAGTAGTGTGTAAATCTTTAGTAGTAATGTTGAGACTGCGCCGCCAATACTCTAATTCAAATCCACCGACAGATCCTAATAATTTACTAATAGCAAGGGTAGTTTGATGATTTGCTAATCCTTCTAATATTAATGCTTTTCTAGGAGACGCAAATTCTTCACCTGCTGGTTTTAAACCCAGAATAACGTCCCCTACTCCTTCGACAATCCGCTTGGGTGTTTGCTGCGGATATTCAGAATAAACTTTGGTGTCACCTCTGGTTTTATTTTGCTGATTAATTAGCCGTAATTGCTGGTTGGTTTGTTCTATATATTGGCGCGTTTGCTGATAAACATATTGGTAAAGTCCATCAGCATTAATCAAACCTTGGGGGTCAGCTGCTTCACCTCGCAATCCCCGCATCAAGTAATAAGTGAACACACCATGTCCCAATTCGGGAAATTCCCACGATTGTTGATGGGTATCACAAGAAAGCAAGGCATAAAATCCTTTACTTTCCTTTGCTCGTTGGCGCAATAATTCCACCATTTGCTGTGTGGGGTTAGACAAAGATGGCTGATGGGTATCACTTTTTGCACCGCGGAATGTCAGTCCACCACTATGACAAGCATCCAGCCACACTACCTGAGTTTGTACCCCACTATTTTCTAATACTTGTAAAAGTTCTTGTAACCCTAAACCTGTGTTAATTAAATCATTTGTTTGAGTATCTGTGAGACACAAAAATGCTTGCTGAGAAGTTGGCTCTAGCATCCCGTGTCCAGAAAAATAAAATAAAATCGTATCTTGTGGTTGAGCCGCAGCAGTAATTTGGTTTAAGCTAGCACGCACTGTAGCCAGGGTGGGTGGCTGAGAAGTCAAATCATGATGAACCCGTTTTTCTGTATGGGGAAATTCTTGGGTAGCGTCTGCTAAGGCTGCGGCTAAACCCTGACAATCAACAGCTGAGTAGCGCAGTGGGGGTAATCTCTCATCTTGGTATTGGTTTACTCCCACCAACAACAGCCAAAGTTGTGCTTCTCCTATTTCCAGGACATGCGTTAAGTGACTGGTAGCGATACCGAGTGGAGACATTTTAATTTTAATGTTAATAGGTAATTTAGCTGTTTTAAATGAAGATTTTCGCCACGTCAGCCAAAGACTATGCCGTTTTCAGTGGTATACCACTAGTAAACTGACGATCCCAGATATGCATCATCAACATTGATGAACCGCAGTTGCCAAATGCGATCGCCTCCTAAAGACGGGGGATCGCTGATAGTAAATGCTCTTTGTACGATTATCTATGACGGGGCGTAGGCAATTGCGGGGAGCGCACTGCCGCAGGCGATCGCCACCCCAAAACCCTGATGATCTCTGACACCTCCGGCAATTTTTCTGCCAGAAGTTTTCCTACACACACTATTTTTACACACTGTAGTCTTCGCTAACCCAATTCTCTGAGCAACTCTTCCCTTGCACTCATGTCTTGGAGGATAGTGGTGATCGCATCTTCTGTTGGCTGATGGTCGTCTACTGATGTTTGGTTTGTAGCTACTGTACCCCAGTTGACAACTGCGATCTGGGTAGGAAGAGACGACAACAGAAGACTAGGTTATGGTGCAACAGGTGGTGGTACGGTTGCTCCTATATGGCGTGATTTTTTTTATGCGACGATTGAAAATAAGCCTTAAAAGTATACTTTTATTTAACAGTTTGTGCAGTTGGGAATGAACTATCAATCTGAGGACGAGTATTTACACGACATACCGCTAATGTTGGCAGGGCCAATGTTACAACATACAGAACCTGAATCAGTTACTGTCTGGATGGCGCTTAAACAGGCTTGTGAGGTTGAACTCACGGTTTACGACACCACCAATAACGGTACAGTGTTAGGAAATTCCTTATTCCAGGGAAGACGTTCTACTATTTCCCTTGGCAAATCGCTACATGTTGTTGCCGTAACAGCTCGTTCTTTAAATATGTACCGCCTCAGGAGCGATCGCATCTACGCTTACGATTTCCAATTCATTGACCAGACTGACCAAACTCAGCAAACGTTACAGCAAGCCTTATGTTCAAACCGCTTTCCTACGGTCAACATCAGCTATTTTACCCACCAAAAACCAACGTTTGTCCTACCGCCTAATAATCTCCAAGATTTGCGAATTGTGCATGGTTCCTGTCGCAAACCCCACGGACATGGGTTTGATACACTACCCATTCTCGATTGTCTGATTGAGGAAACTGCCAACCAGCCTCGAAAACGTCCCCATCAACTGTTTTTGACTGGCGACCAAATTTATGGAGATGATGTCGCGGAGCCGCTATTGTGGGTTTCCAGTATGCTTGGTGACGCGTTATTGGGTTGGGAAGAACGGCTACCAGTCACTCAAACAAAGCCTGGAGATGTTGCTTATTACACACCAAAGCAATTACCTCCTGGACATCGGGCTGATGTGGTAACTCACCAAGGTGGCTTCACCGCAGGATTAGACAATAAACGCGCTAAAGTCGCTAGTCATCTTCTGAGCCTGGGTGAGTATTATGCATCTTACTTATTAATTTGGTCTCCTGTGTGCTGGCCAAATGCTTTTCCTCAGGGACGGGAAATGATGAGGACTCGCAAAGCCACTAAAAAGTGGGATCGGCAAGTTCAAAATCTCCGGCAATTTATTCACACTCTTTGGAAAGTCCGCCGTACCCTGGCAAACATCCCCATGTATAGCATCTTTGATGACCATGATGTCAGTGATGACTGGAACCTCAACCAAGCTTGGTGTTTGCGGGTACTGGGACAACCATTGGGTCAACGAGCTGTACAAAACGCGCTGTTAGCTTATGCAGTTTCTCAAGCATGGGGCAATACACCTTGGCAATTTGAAGCTGATCAATCCGGTGAAAAACTATTAGTAGCGGCTCATGACTGGTCTGCTTCCCAAGGAACAGATACTGCGGCTTACGAGGCGATCGCTCGTTATGTGGGAATGCCACCCAATAATGCCCACACTGGCTTACCTGAGTTTGTCCTAGATGGTTCAGTATTAGTCCTAGATCGACATCCAAAGGCAATTACTTGGCACTATACGGTACGCAGCAATTGCCATGAAGTGATTGTTTTAGATACACGCACATGGCGAGGCTACCCTGCTGAACAAAAACCCACAGCACCACCAATGCTGTTATGCCCACAAACCTTTGAGCGCCAACTTTCCCTACCTCTACAACAAACACCTGAGGTTCAAGCCACGATGGTGATTGCACCGACAAATGTGTTTGGTTTGAAAATAATTGATAGGATTCACCATTGGCAGTTGCAACGCGATCAAGTGTTTGCCACAGATGTTGGAGATGCCTGGAATATTAACTCCAAAGCATTGGCGAAATTTCTCACAACTTTATTCGAGCAACGCCAAAAAATAGTAGTTCTATCTGGAGATATTCACTACAGTTCAGCTGTTCGTTTATCTTTTGTCAGTACTTCTAGAGATTTTGCCAACCCATCAGTTTTAGTGCAGTTAACTTCTAGTGCAATGAAGAACGAAGAGCCTATTACTCGTATACTGCATACACGAATGAAACACTGGCTTTTGCCCGAAAAGGTACGACATTGGATAGGATGGCTCAATCCACCGGATATGGTAGAACAAAGAGCGAGACAATCCCACCATCCGCAAATGAAACCTGATTGGAATTGTGCGCTGGAATGGATTCCTCGACAAAACTTTCAGACTCCCAACTTTGGCACTAATGTGTCATGGCTCAGGACTCCTCGACAAACAGCCAAAAACGATAGATGGCAATGGTTACAGCAGCTCATGTTCTGGAAATCTCCTTGGTTTCAAGATGGACGAGAAGTGGTGGGAGTCAATAAT
This sequence comes from Nostoc sp. CCY0012, assembly GCF_963920855.1. Classification (NCBI taxonomy): domain Bacteria; kingdom Bacillati; phylum Cyanobacteriota; class Cyanophyceae; order Nostocales; family Nostocaceae; genus Nostoc; species Nostoc sp. CCY0012. The sequence continues at coordinate 8,485 of NZ_CAWUDM010000065.1, forward strand.
TTAGCCTTAATTCAGTTTGAATTGACAGACACCAGTAATTCTTACAAAGTTATGCAAGATTCATACTGGTTTTCTTCCTGGTATCCTACCCGAATTGTTTATAGCCGCTTCGAGAGCCAACTATAGTTGTTCATAATTAACCTGAGTTCGGGATAAGGAAAAGGACAGGTAGTAAGCTGAAAATAGCGTTAAATCCAGCAACCTGTCCTATGTTTAGTTTAGATGTTTTGTTTTGCCACGTAGATGATTTCTGTAAAAGCGTTTGAAAGCCACCTGATCTTGATAAATTAGATCAGGCAGTGTTTTAATAATGACAAGTACAACAAAAATAATTAACAGGCAAGTTTTAAGCTTACATAGCGATTTAAGCTAATGTTTTCCTCCGCAGCTTGGATAGCAAGTCTACGATGAAGCTCTGGAGGAACACGAACTTGAAATTTACCACTATAATTTTTTTCTGCAATTGGCTCTGGAATTGGTTCCCCATTCGCTTCCATATCTGCCACGACATCTTTTACCAGATGTTCAATACCTTCCAGCGCAGCTACTTTGTTCTCGTCAAGATAAGATAAGCTAGGAAATTCAGTACACAACCCTACATATTCCTGATCTTCAGATGACCAAGTTACTTTATATGTGTAGTGGTCATAGTTCTTCATCTTCTATGTCCTCAGTTCTGTTTATTGCCTCCAATTTGCTGATTGCTTGCAAAACTTGCTTGACTTGATAATCTTTGGCTTTTCCATTCTTCTGTTGAATGTTTACGCGCGGATCTCCAGCCCAAGGAGTTTTGTAAACACAATGGCTTGTTCCTTCTTGCCTTGGTTCTCCAAAATAGTGGTTACAAACTTTTACTAAATCACTGAAGTTTACATCTTTAGTATTGTTTTTAATTTGAGCAAGAAGTTTTTCTATCTTCGGCATAGGTTATACCAAGTTGCTGTCAAATAAGTAGAAAGTTTCTACAAAAATGACACATAAAAGGCAACTTGGTATTGCTTTAAGTTAATAATAGGATCAATAGTGATACTATGTCAACTGTCGGACTTGTAAGAATACAGGAAAAGCGATCGCGCTTATTCTCTTGGGCTTGGTTCCGCACTAACTCCGATGTCTTCATACCCCATAATCCCGACATCAAAGAAGCTTTCCCTAACCTGGTTAGCTATACGCGATTCGTTTAATTAACGCCAGTGGCTACAAGTCGGGCATTACCCGCCCAACGGACTACTTCACCACAGCGATTTTTCCCCAACGCACTGGCTCTTTTTGACTTCACGGCGGTACTAGTTGCTGTTAACGGGCTGAATCGTGATGCGTACAAACAGGTTACTCAATTCTGGTTTTGAGCCATCGTTATTTTGGGCTGGTAAAAAGTTATCGTTTCTGAAAATATCGTTGGCGACTTCCTCATACAAGCTTTTTTCACTTTGTAGACTTACTGGCTCTATTTCTAAAACTGTAGCCTGTTGAAAGTTGCCATTTTGATCAATTACCAAGCTAACAAGGAACTGTGCAGGCTGAAGCACAGAAGCACCAGGTTGAAAGGTGGCGTCTAGTTGTTTGGTGTTACTGCCCTTGTATATAGCTAGAACATCGGGTAGACCGTCTGGCCTCAATCTCCCCTCTTGTATTAACTGGCGTACTTCCGTTTCAGCCAAAGGCGCAACAGTGGCGATCGCTCCTCCCTCTGAGCTAGTATTTGCAGTTTCCCCAGGAGGTGTAGGTGTTGCGGCTTCTGGTGTATTTGCAGTTTCCCCAGGAGGTGTAGGTGTTGCGGCTTCTGGTGTGTTTGCGGTTTCCTCAGGAAGTGTAGGTGCTGTTGCTTCTGGTGTATTTGCCGTTTCCTCAGGAGGTGTAGGTGTTGCTGCTTCTGGTGTATTGGCAGTTTCTCCAGGTTCAGTATCAGAAACTTGTGGCTGTTCTGATGGAATAGATGGAATAGATGGAATATCTGTCGGTAGTGGTGTGCCTTTTCCTAGTTCTACTTCCTGACGACGGTTCCAAGGAAGATCACCAACTGGAATTGTCGGTGTGGGTATGGGTGTAGGCGTAGGTATCGGTGTTGGTGTTGGTGTTGGCGTCGGCGTGGGAGTGGGTGTGAACCCTGGCATTGCAGCTATTCTGTCAGAAAAGATTTCCGTATCAGGTTGAGGAGTATCAGCTGTACTCTCTTCTTGGACACTAGAATCAGAATCTATCACCTCAGTTTCCTGAGTATTTGGTGTGACTGGGGTAGTTTTTGGTAGTTGTTCTGGTACAGACTGTTGAGTGGAAACTGGTGGTCTGGGAGCGACTGTTTGAGCTTGTAAGTTAGGTGTTTCGGGAGATTTTTCGGGAGTTATTTCCGGAGGTGTTTCCTGGGGAGAAATATCAATCAATTCAATGGGAACAAAGGCTTGGCTTTGCTGGGGAAACCACGGTTTAAAACCTTCCGATGAGCGCATGAACCAGAAAACTAACAAATGCAAGGAAAGTGAACCTATAGTTACAGCAATCCACAAATTTGGTGGATCAGTGTGTCTCCTCCAGACTTTGGGGGAAATAGGAGTTTTGTCTGTAACCGATGGTGTCATCTTTGAACCCAGATATGATTCGGTGTTCTTGCTCATTGCTCATGCTATGAAATCCAGCTTTTATCTTAACGATTAGCCATCAGCTCTGGTGTCACAGCAAAAGTCAAAACTGTTTCATCTACTCCTTTGAGCTTTAACGGACTACCTTTAATAATTTCTTCGTCCTGTAAATAATCTGCCACGGCGGCAGAAACAAGAATCGTACCGGGAACAGCGGCAGCCTGTAATCTAGCTGCTATATTAACGCTCGGCCCAATAGCTGTATAATCAGCACGTTCAGCACTACCAAACATCCCCACAACTGCCGTACCTTGGTGAATACCGCAGCGAAACTGTACGCCTTTGTGTGTGTGACTTTCAAAAAGTCCTTGTTCTTGCCAGCGCTGGTTTAATCGAGTAAGTGAGCTTTGCATTGCTCTGGCTGTACTGATGGCACGGCGCACCTGTTCATTGGGGGTGAGTTCCTCTGGTGCGCCGTATAAAGATAAAATAGCGTCTCCCATAAATTTATCGACAGTGCCGCCATTTTCAAAGACGACTTTGGTCATGGCTTCTAAATATTCATTGAGTAATTCTGCTACTCGTCGGGATCTCAGGGTATTTGCTAACTGAGTAAAACCTACAATGTCACTAAATAAAACTGTAATTAAGCGCGGTTCTGGGCGCAAATCTAGTGTTAAAGTGCCGGCTGCGGCTTTTTGCACCAATGCAGTCGGTAAAAAGCGTTTTAATACTGATTCTGTGAGGTAAGTATTTAATTCCACAACCCGCCGTTCATTGGCCTTCAAGGCTAAGAGATTCCTCACCTCTGCCAGAAGTTCCCGGTCATTAAATGGTTTAGCTAAATAAGCATCTGCACCATGTTCTGTGCTTTCGATGCGGGTTTCTTCATCAACTTTCGCTGTGAGAAGAATAATCGGTGTTCCTTGCAAATTCTCCTCTTTACGGATCATCTGAATCATTTCTAGTCCTGTCACCAAGGGCATCATCAAGTCAGTGACGATCAAGCTGGGTGTATTTTCCTGGGCTTTACCAAATCCTTCATATCCGTTACGAGCTGTGATCACTTGATAACCGTGGCGACGGAGTATATCAGATACATAGGTTCGCAAATCTGGATTATCGTCTACAACTAAGATAGAGTGCTGTGTGCTGTGTATTCCTGGCGGTGTGTCAGCATTAGATGATATTTCTTGTGTAATAATTTCAATAGTGTCTGTAGTTGATTCTACTAGTTCTAAATCAGCTAATTCCACACTAGCGCGACTGGTATTAAGTTCAACAGGAGTTTCTAGTATTTGCTCTGGCGGTAAGTGAGAATTGCCAGTGACTAGCCATAAGGTAAAGGTTGTGCCTTCTCCATAGGCTGAGTTTACTGTGACTTTGCCGCCGTGTAGTTCTACTAATTCTTTAACTAAGGCTAAACCCAAACCACTGCCTTCATAGGAACGATTTGCTGAACCTTCGGCTTGACGGAAGCGCTCAAATAGTTGGGGAATTTGTTCTTGAATAATGCCAATTCCTGTGTCTTGGACTTGTAATTGACAATGGTTTTCTGTCGATAGCAGTTTGACGCTGATGGTGCCACCATCAGGTGTGAACTTCATGGCATTTGACAGCAGGTTATAAACCACTTTGTCAAATTTTTCCATGTCTAGGTAAACCGTAGGACATGCACTCATTTGAGTAACTAAAATCAGTCCCTTTTTTTCGCAGTAGGGACGGAATGATTCGACAATTTGACTGACAAATTCGACTAAATCACAAGGACGGAATTTTGGCTGCATTCGTCCAGCGTCTAGGCGTTGCAAATCTAGTAATTGGTTTACCAGTCGTAATAGGCGGCGGGAGTTACGTAGAGCGATCGCACTTTGTTCATGAGATAATCCTTCACCAGTACTGACCGCTGATTCTAAAGGCCCTTGAATTAAGGTAATGGGAGTGCGAAATTCATGGGAAATATTCTGGAAAAATTCGGTTTTTTGTTTGTCTAGTTGTAACAAGCGCTCGGCTTGCTCACGCGTTTTTTGGTATAAACGTGATTGTTGCACGGCGATCGCGGCTTGGGCTGCGACTACTTTGGCTAGTTCAATATCAGATGACAACCACTTACGTATTTTATTACTTTCACTTAGGGTAATACTACCGATACATTTACCATCAGCCAGTAGGGGAACAAGCATGAGCGATCGCGCTGGCATTTTCAAAGGCAAATCACAACCTTGGATTGCTAGAGAACAATCGCTCATATCAGTAATTACCACTGGCTCTTGTGTCCGCAAAATTTCTTGAAAAATGGGATTGTTTTGAAAGGTGCGGGAGTCTCGTGATTCCTGATTTATCTGCTGATGAGGATTATTTAAAATATTGTTTGTAGCTAAGGGAGAATTGCCTGAATTTTGAGAACTATCATACAAGCCTACACAATGGACAAATTCATCTTCCTCTGTCCACAAAGACAACACACAGCCATCAACTTGTAAGGCTTGTCCCAATTGTTGTGTAATGGCTGCAAAAATATCTTCAGGATCTAAGCTAGAACGAATTGCTGTTGTAATTGTATTAATTAAAGCTTCTCGTTTGGCCAAGGCACGCACCTGCTCGTAGGCATAAGCTTGAGACAGTGCTAAAGCCGCTTGATCTACTACCATCAATATCAACTGTACCTCATCCTGTTCCCAAAAGCGGGACTGTCCACACTGATGTAGTGCCAGTACAGCCATCAACTCTTGTTGGCAAATTAAAGGTACTACTAAACTAGAGCAAATATTCGCTGTAGCAAAAGCCTCGGCTCTTTGCTGTAGTTCGGGCGTTTCTCCTTGGATGCGCGCATCATTGGCGACATCATAAATTACCTGAACTTCATGGGTTTCCCAAACAGTTTGAGCTAAAAGGGATGAGGTAGCAAGATTTTCCTCGACTTTCTCCTGGGGAGTGTTTTGGTAAATGAATTCTTCATCTACTAACTGTCCATCTTGAAAGGGACGTAATAGGCAAACATCCACCTCCAACATATGACCAACGGTATCGACAATTGCTTGTAAAATTTGCCGATAGTCTAAAGCACTGCGGATTGTATTGGTGACTGTGTTCAGCAGTGATTCTTGACGCAGGGTACGTGTCAGTTCACGGGTACGGGCTTTGAGAACATTGTGAGTGTCCAGGGCTTGGCGGACAACTGCTTTAAGTTCTTCCGCTTCCCAGGGTTTAGTAACATATTTAAAGACCTTACCAGCGTTGATGGCTTCTACTAGGTCTTCGACATCAGTGTAACCAGTTAAAATAATTCGGATAATATCTGGGTATTGCGTTGCTGTCAGGCTCAGGAATTCTGTACCGCTCATGATCGGCATCCGTTGGTCGGATATGATCACTGAGACTTCCCCCTCTTGCGCTAGCAGATCCAATGCCGCCGGGCCAGAGGTGGCCCTCAACACCTTATAGTCGCGATAGAAGGTGCGGTAAAGCAAGTCAAGGTTGTCTGGTTCATCATCAACAACCAAAATTTTGGGCTTACTGTTTGCTTGAGATTTCATGCACCGCTTTCCTGCTGCAACGGCAGTGGAATAAAGAATAATCTGATCAGATGGGAATATTTACGAGTCATCAGAGATGAAAGGAAGCAGGGGATAAGTAGCATAGGATGCTACTTTATCAGTATATTTACATAACCATAAACTAAGGACGCATTATTTTTCGTGCAATCATCTCGTTCGCGCAGCGTGCCGTAGGCATAATAAAACCTTTTTTCCTTTTCCATAAACAAATTTAGGTATCCTGAAACCGCTATGGTAGGGATAATTTTTATCCCTTGCCCCCTAATATCTTCTATCCTGACTCTTTCGGTAATATCAGAGCCAAGAATTTCGACCAATGAGGCTGTTGGACTAAGTGACGGTTGAGAGTCAGAATATTTACTCACCGTAAGTTGTTTCAATAGCTTGTACAGATTACTAATTGCTCTAATGGAGTGGAATTTACATACTTAGTTTTGGTTTCACAGAGTTGTTCCTTACTTGCCAACCTTTTCTGTACCTCCTTCTACGAGAAATTTCTACTACTATATACAGAGACTCAGGCTGGCGGCAAAAACCATCTGAGGCTGCATATTAAGTTTTCCCGTTGCAGCAGTTTCACTAACACTTGCAGGTAAATTTTATTTACATCAAGCATGGTAGAGTCAGCAATGTTACAACAAATATGGTTTAGATGACAAAAATATAGTATCTCGTTCTACTTTAGCAATCAGAACCATTAAACCAATTCGCAATTCGCAATTCGCAATTCGCAATAGAGCCTACGGATGCCGCTAGGCTGTAAGCAATTACGTGTTTTAACGTGGATTTAGACCCCGCCACAACACTTGCGGCTTGATAGAAGCAGGGGTTCTTTTGTAGAGTGGTAATTCCCTAGCTAGTAATAAGTTTGGACAAGCGATCGCCTGATGTCAGCAATGATTAAACTGGGATGATGGGAAATTTATTGGGGTTGACACTTGCCAGCCCTGATCAATCCTACGCGATGAGCGATCGCTTCTTCGGAAGAAGTAAATGACCCCCACTGTTCGAGAATTTCTGCATTATCTGCTGGAATTTGATCGCTAGAGACAATTTGACAATGGCCAGTATTATTTTTAACAATAAACCACATATTATTTTAAACTAGACTAACTTTGGCTCGATAAAGTAGTTTGTCGCCTTGCAGGTAGCCGATGTAGCGCACCTTGACTAGTTCACCTGGTTGTGCTGTACCTTCTATTAATTGGTGCAGTTGTGGATTATATGATACTTCGGCTCCTACGGGGGCGATCGCTTCTATTCCCCAGGCTTGTAATAATTTTTCTAAAGGCTTCTGTACCAAAGGCACAATTTTAACCGCTGCTAGCTGAGGATTTTCCCTAGCTTTCTGGGCTGCTGTGGGCCATTGTAATAATAAAGATTCCAGTAGTTGCAAACTCGACTGCTGGAATTCTTGCTGTAACGCTTCTCGCTGCTGTTGCAGTTGTAAGAGCGATCGCTGGTATTCTGTGGTTAAATTTGCAATTTCTTGATGGGTAGGTACTGGGGGGTGGGAATCAGGAGCAATAGGGACTGGGGAAAAGGTTTCGACTAATTCACTCAAGGAAACTTGTAACACTTGCGCTAACTTAAGTAGCACTTCCAGTCGCATCTGTTCTAGTTTGCCTTGTCGCAACCGCAAAATTTGCCGTTCTGAAACACCAGCATGACGACTCAGCGCTTTAAAACTAGAAACATTCACACGTTGCATTAAATTTTGCAACTTTTCGGTGTAATTAGTCATTAGTCCATCATCAATAGGAAAATCACTTCCCCTCGTCCCCTTGTCCCCTTATCCCCTTATCCCCTTATCCCCTCGTCCCTACTCCCCCTCCAACAAACTTCTCAACATCCAAGCGGTTTTTTCATGAACTTGCATCCGTTGAGTCAATAAATCGGCGGTGGGTTCGTCGTTGACTTCTTCTAAAACTGGGAAAATTGACCGTGCAGTCCTCACTACAGCCTCTTGTCCTTCCACCAGTAAGCTAATCATTTCTTTAGCTTTGGGAACTCCAGGGGTTTCGGGAATTGAACTTAGTTTGACGTATTCGCTGTAAGTTCCAGGGGCGGGATAGCCTAGCGCTCTGATTCTTTCGGCAATTAAATCAACGGCTAAGGCTAGTTCTGTATACTGAGTCTCAAACATCAAGTGCAATGTTTGGAACATCGGCCCTGTGACATTCCAATGAAAATTATGAGTTTTTAGATAGAGTGTATAGGTATCGGCTAACACGCGAGACAGCCCTTCGGCAATTTTGGCTCTGCTTTCTTCATCAATGCCGATATTTATGCTTTTGACTGTTGCTTGAGATGACATATTTTTCTCCCAGTTGGTTATATGTTTTAGTGGAGTAACTTAACTATTGGCGACTAATTTTTTTGAATTTCACGGATCTGCAATGCCAAATCACAAAGCTAAAATCTATTAACTCATGCTAAGTGCATCTTCAGGACACTACGTGGCGCTTTCCGAACTCTGGCGAGAATGGTTTCTTTGCCTAAGCGTTGGCAAGCTTCATAACGGTGACAACCCGAAAAGCCATAATACTGTCCTTCTACTTCTAGGACGTCTATTGGTTCTTGCTGCCCAATGGCGGCTATCGATTCCATTAAGGTTTGGACTTTATGGGGATCGTTGGCACGGGGTAATGGGCGTTTGATTTGATTCAAGGGAATTTCTTGAACTCTCATGATCACATCACGAATTGACTGAACTAGTTTATTTTGTGTCTTTAAATAAATCATACTCGTTATGACTTCGTTTTGCAAGTGATATTTGAGTAAAAATAGGTAACGGTATCATTGGAGCATTCATGCGACAACAGCACCGCATTACAAAGCAAGGGAAAAATCAGCCCCAAGGTACAGAGGGTAAGAATCAGATAATGATGAAATTTACATTCTGGCGTTTTTCTTACACGGTACTGACGACATTTTGTGTATTGGGGCTAACAGGTGCCTCAGCCATTGAGAGCAAAAATCAGGATTTAGAACTGAGAGTGGGGGTTGTGCAGCGATTTGGCGAGAATCCCCAATACCAGATGCAACTAGAACCCACAACAGGCGATCGCTTAACGCTAAAATTTACAGCAGGCAACCAGCAAAAGACTTTAGTCACCCAAAACCCCATCAAGCTGGAAACTGTCATGCAACCTTTAGCTAAACCTGAAGTGGAGGAGGTTGTGGTTTTAGGTACATACCGTACCTTTGAAACGGCAGAAGACAGTGCCAAAAAGTGGCGTTCTCAGGGAATCCAGGTAGAAATAGCCCAGCCAGAACGTTGGCAAGTTTGGGCTAAACGGGATGTTTACAATACGCCCTTACTACGACGCTTGTTATTCCAGAGTGTGCAAGCAGGGGGTAAGGAAATGGCATATATCGACACCAAGATTGTGTCACAAGTGCCGCGAGTCAGTTGGGAAGTCAACGGTAACCGCTACAGCCCCAATGATTTACAAATTAGTACAGATAAAAACTTGATTCAGGTGAAGAAGGGCGAAAAGCTAGAAACTTCTCGTCTTTATCCAGGCCGTTTGACTTTACAGCCCAATGCTTATGGTACATATACTTTAGTCAATGAAGTACCTTTAGAAAGCTATTTGCGCGGGGTAGTTCCTCACGAAATTGGCACCAATGCGCCAGCAGCAGCTGTAGAAGCCCAAGCAGTTATCGCCCGGACTTATGCTTTAAGGAATTTACGTCGGTTTGCCATAGATAACTATCAGTTGTGTGCGGATACACATTGCCAAGTTTATTACGGGCTGAGTGGAACAGCTCCCAGTACCGACAAGGCGATCGCTGCCACCAAGGGCATGGTATTAACTTATAATAATCAGCTAGTAGATGCTCTGTATTCCTCCACTACTGGGGGCGTTACAGCTTACTTTAGCGATGTCTGGAATGGTGAAGATCGTCCTTACTTACGCCCAGTAGTAGACTCTGCTACTAATTTTTGGAACTTATCTCAGCAGAGTTTAGCGGATGAAACCAACTTTCGCAAATTTATTAATCGCCAAGAAGGATTTAATGAAAGTGCCTGGAATACCTTTCGTTGGCATAGGGAAACTCCTATAGAGGATATTACCAAGCTCTTACAAAAATTCTTGACTATCAAAAATAGCCCCTATGCCAAATTTAACACCCTAGAGGCTATGTCTATAGTTAAGCGTAGTAGAAGTGGACGTATTCTAGAAATGGCGGTGAAGACGGATATCGGCATTTTTACTCTAGAGAAAGACGAAATTCGTAGCGCCTTTGCAGCTCCTATTAGTACACTTTTTTACATAGAACCCCTCAACAAAGGCAAACCTGATATCTGGGGATATGCATTTATTGGTGGTGGGTTCGGGCATGGAGTCGGCTTAAGTCAAACTGGCGCTCAGAATTTAGCCAAGCTAGGTTGGTCAAATCCGAAAATTTTGCAATTTTATTATCCTGATACTGAAATTCAAAATCTCAGCAACAATGTCAAGTTTTAAAACTATACAGAGTTCAATCGATATTGGATTAATCTGAGAAACAGGGTTTTTGCTACTTGGGTATAAAGGAACATTAGCAAATAAATTATTCCATCTTGTGGTATGGGAATTTTGCCAGTCTTGGCTGATTACCGGGCAAGATACCTGCACCACAAGAAATTTGTGGATATTTTTATTTGGTAGTCCCTCAAGGAAATTTGCTCATCCCTGGGACAAAAACCCGGTTTTTTAAACAGAGGGGTGCAAGGCCTTACACCCCCACTAAATCGCTAGTAACTCTTGCAAGAAAGAGATGGTTAATTCACACACCTAACTCCTAGTAGAGTTCTTCTTCTCTGTGGGTTTCAATTGTACAGTCAGAAGTTGGATAAGCGACACAGGTCAACACATATCCAGCTTCAATTTGATCATCGTCTAAGAAAGATTGGTCAGACTGGTCAACGGTACCACCTTTGATCTTACCTGCACAAGTTGAGCAAGCACCAGCACGGCAAGAGTAGGGTAGGTCAAGACCTGCTTCTTCAGCAGCATCTAAAATATATACATCGTCGTCGCATTCGATGGTTTGGTTTAATCCTTCAGATTCGTTGATCAGTGTGACTTTAAAAGTAGCCATTCCGTAATCCTCTCTTTTGCAAACGGCAGTATAAGTTATCCTGAAGCAATCTCTACAGCTTCCCTTATGGATTAGCCGTTAAATTAAACTTGCTTCAATTCTGATACTACGAGAAAAATTCCAGGTTATAACTTTAAATCGTCCGCGATTAGTAATGAAGTTTAGTTAGTAAATAACAATAAGTTTTTTTTATACATTAACCAGCCTCACCATGCTTTGATGTGTAAAGACGATGAGTTAAAAATAGAACCTAGATGCAGCCCAAAAATTACAGAGGGCAGGGGGGCAGGGAGCAGGGGGAGAATAAATTTGACAGTCGTATTTGATGCGGGAATTGAGTAACTTAATGTTTGGATGTCCCTAAACTGAAAGTGGCTTACCCATGAACAAAGTATTTGCCATATTCTAGACGTGTGATGGTCAAAAATAGAACCATTGAGGATCATGTATAATTCAGAGGCAGCTTTGGAAACAGCAAAAGTGCGCGTGGGTTTGATTGGTACTGGATATGCGGCAAAACTCCGTGCAGAAGCACTAGTTTGTGATGAGCGATCGCAGCTAGTAGCCATCGCCGGACATCGACCAGAAATCACGGCAGCATTGGCGAAAGAATATCACACGGAAGCATTGAGTTCTTGGCAGGAATTAATAAAGCGCGAAGATGTAGATTTGGTGGTGATTTCCACAATTAATCGTGATCATGGGGCGATCGCTAAGGCAGCGCTGTTACAGGATAAACACGTAGTTGTTGAGTATCCTTTAGCTATAGATGTCACGGTAGCCGCAGAAATTCTTGCCTTAGCCAAAGCGCGAAAAAAATTCTTGCACGTTGAACATATCGAACTCTTAGGCGGATTACATCAAGCCTTAAAACAAAACATAGAAAAAATAGGCGATGTCTTCTATGTTTCCTACAGCACCATCAATCCTCAGCATCCTGCACCGCGTAAGTGGACTTATAATCATGAACTTTTTGGTTTTCCTTTAATTGGTGCGCTTTCCCGATTGCATCGACTCACCGATTTGTTTGGTAAAGTTTTTACAGTTAACTGTCACCAAAGATATTGGGAAACAGAAGAGGAATACTACCAAACCTGTTTTTGTAATAGTCAACTATGCTTTGACAGTGGACTGTTAGCAGAAGTAGTTTATGGCAAAGGCGAAACTATTTGGCAAGCAGAACGCAAATTTGAAGTTCACGGCGAAAAGGGGGGTTTAATTTTTGAAGGCAATACCGGATTTTTAATTCAGGCAGAGGAAAAAACACCTATAGAGGTTGGTACTCGTCGGGGTTTGTTTGCTAAAGATACAGGTATGGTGTTAGATCATCTTTTGCATGGCTCTGATTTGTACGTTACCCCAGAGGAGAGCCTGTATACCCTCAAAGTTGCTGATGCTGCTCAAAGATCAGCACAAACAGGGTTCACTATATTTATGACAGATACGTTAGCCGAAAGTGAATGAAAACAGAACCAATTGTTATTTTATCCACAAGAGAACTTAATAAAATGCGTCAAGCAGGACGCTTGGCAGCTCAACTATTACAGCATCTCGAACCAATGGTGAAGCCAGGGGTGACGACACTCCAGCTCAACGATGAAGCCGAACGTTGGACGCAAGCTCATGGAGCGAAAAGCGCACCTCTAGGTTATAAAGGCTATCCCAAGTCCATTTGTACCAGTGTGAATGAGGTCGTATGTCACGGTATTCCTAATAACAGGCAGATACTCAAAGATGGTGACATCATCAATATCGACGTGACGCTGATTGTGGAAGGCTACCACGGCGATACATCCAAAACATTTTTTGTCGGGACACCTTCCCCCACAGCGAAAAAGTTGGTTGAAGTCACCGAAGAATGCCGTCGCTTAGGTATTGCCGAAGTGAAACCAGGGGCCAAAATTGGCGACATCGGGGCAGCAATTCAAGAATATGCCGAATCCCAGGGCTTTTCTGTGGTGCGAGATTTTGTCGGACACGGCATTAGTAATATTTTTCATACTGCGCCGGATATTCCCCATTATGGGACACGCGGGAAAGGCAAGCGTTTAAGACCAGGGATGGTTTTTACCATTGAACCCATGATTAACGAAGGTACTTGGGAAGTAGAAGTACTCGATGATAATTGGACTGCCGTCACAGGCGATCGCAAACTATCCGCCCAATGTGAGCATACCTTAGCCGTGACAGAAGATGGTGTAGAAATCCTGACTCTTGCCGATTAACGAATCTGTACATTGAGTCGGTAAGTTTTCAGAGGAGGAACATTACTTTCCCAGGGGCGTAAATATTGGAGTTCCACAGAAGTGAAGCCTATATCTTTTGCTAGAAAGCGGAAAACCTGATTTTCCGTTGCTCCTGGTGCCTCCTCTTCTAATGGTTCTAATACCGAATCTCCTACAGGTTGAAGTTTGTCTGCATCGTTTTTGATAATTTGCCAACCGTAGCCTATACCGGGATTCGCTAACAGTTTGATCATCAAAATATTACCTTTTTCCAGAGTAATTTGCTGATCATGATTGGTGTCATCAACAGTTATTTGAGAAACAGCCATTTCCGAGTTTGATATAGAAACATGAGAAGTAACTTGTACTTGTAAAGCGATACTCAAGAGAGTTAGCAGACAAATAATTATGAAAAATCTGGGTAAAACTCGCTTAATGGAATTCATAGTATGGAGTGGGGACATAAAAGATGGAGACTTGACAGCAGCTTCCCGTAGGATAGGGGATTAGGGAAAGGCGATGATTGTGGCACTCACCTAAAATGTTTTTCTGACTCCCCAGCCCCCAAATTTAACCATTACCGAGGAATAATGTGCGGATTAATTCTAATTAAATCTGGACTCAGTTTTTTAAACAAATCAGGCGATATTTTATAAAAAGTGCTTCTGGCTTGTGTCCATGCAGCGCCGTAACCGATTCTATTACTGTTATAAGAAATCCACATATAGCCATTATCACCCCAGCCTGTACCCCAAGAATTTTTGATTAACCAGGCTCCTTTATTATCATCCCAACCGATGAGAGTAACACCATGATTGATCGCACCCGTGGATTGCTCGTTAAATACACCACCAGTGTAAGCCTGAAAAGCAGGAGTAACGCGTACAGCAACCGTTAAAGGCCCATGCTTACACATAGCTTGTTTCATCGCTGCAACCGTGGGAATCCCGCCATCGGCTTTGACATAACCCCACGCTATAGAACGGTAAGGAGTCGATACATTGGAGTTGTAAGCATTATTACTTGCCGTATAAGGTACAGTGCTTTCGGTGGCCGTACCATTATTAATTAAGAAATCAAATGCTTTCGCCCACCAGCCGCCACTACAACTACCTGCATTACCCCAATTAACAATATGTTGTTCGGAAGCATCAGCTTGAGCGTTGTTGCGAATCAAGTTATTACCTTCATAAGCACCTAAAGCTGCAAATGCCCAACAGCTACCACAAGCACCTTGATTGCGAACAGGTGTAACTTTATTTAACTTGCGCCAATCAAAAGATTTAGCTGAGGCAAAACATCCCCGATTTTGAATTAATTTTAACTCAGGTAATTTGCCGGGATTTAGTCTTGCAAATCTGTCGCGTTCGGCTAAGTCAATATTTAAAATTTGTGTAGCTAAGGTATTTTGTTTTTGAGCTTGTGCGGGTAAATCATCTGGGGCTTTGGTGCCAGCAAGTTGCTGTAATTTATAATCTAAAGCAGTGGTGTAACCCACTTGGAAACTCAGATTTTTGGCTTGGATGTCGCGCCGTAGATCTACAATTTGATTTTTAATTGCTAAAGGAGCTTTTTGTTCTCGCTCAAGATAAAAGGGACTAACTTTTATTTGAGTTAAATTGCGCTCTAAAACTGGAGATGAAGGGATATTTAGTTGTGCATTAATGGGTCTAACTTGTTGAGCTAAAGATGTACTTTGCAAGCTTACCAAACTCAACAATGCAGCAGCAGATATTTGCAAAAATGTAGACTTTTTCATCCTGTTTACCTTGGAAATGCCTAATTACACTCACAAAGTCCGTTCTTGGCTGTAAATTAGTAACTCGTAATTACAAGACATCAGCTTTTATCGGCGACGATAGGTTGACATCTGGAAATTGTTTAAGAAACTAGTATATTTTTTTACCTACAGCTAACTGCGGTTACTCTAATGAGATATAGGATTGGTTCCCAGGTTTTATGCAGGGGTGATATATATTTGACGTTAGAGCTTATTTCTATTATTCTAGAAATATGAAAAAAATAGATCAAAAAGATACGGCGCAGTATGCAGACATTTTTGCCGCACTGGGGTCAGAATCTCGATTGGAAATTATGCGATTGATGTTTGCAACTTATCCAGAGGGGATGACAGTAGGAGAGATTCAGGAAAAGCTGAAAATCCCGAACTCAACGCTATCACACCATTTAGAAAAGTTGCGAAATGAGGGATTAGTGAATTGCCAAAAAGACAAACAATTTCTCTGGTATTCAGCCAATGCTGAGACGATGGAGGATTTGTTGTCATTTTTGACTACAGGGAAAACCAAGAGCGATCGCCTCCCGGAATCAGTTGACAATACATTCACACAGGAAGGATTTATGATTGAAAATTTTTTTGCATCTATTTTGGAAAAACTTTTTGGGTTAATGTCTGAGAAGTTCTATCTCAAAGGGTTTGAGAGATTTACCGCCAAAGCGATCGCAGTTATTAGTACAGCTCAAAGTGAATCCCGCCGCTTAAGTCATCAATATGTTGGCACAGAGCAAATTTTGTTGGGATTAGTCAGTGAAGGTAGTAATGCTGCCGAGATTCTCAACTCTATGGGAGTAAATTTAGAAAATGCTCAAATAGAAGTAGAAAAAATTATTGGTAGAGGTAACAAACTCACACCTGTAGATATTCCCTTTACTCCCAGAGCCAAGCAGGTATTGGAACTATCGGTTGCAGAATCTCAAAAACTTGGTCACAACTACATTGGTACAGAGCATCTGCTGTTGGGTATTCTCCGCGAAGGTGCAAGAAGTATAGGACAGGGAGTAGCAATTAAGGTTTTGCAAAATCTGCGAGTAGACTTAGTTTCTTTAGAACAGCAACTACAAGCAGCTTTGAGTTAACGTCAATTCAACATCATCTAGATCCTCATCATCTCCCCAATTCACAACAAAAAGAACACTGGCGGTAAAGAAAGAATGACACAGGTAAAAGCAATCACAGAAGCAATTACCAGATTGAGTGAAGTACATACCCGCTTTGGCTTAGTTCGCATTGAGTCAGAGCAATTTTTCCCAGAGTGGTCTGGTGAATTGCGCCAAATTACCGAAACAGAAAAAGCCTCCCTAGATGTACTACGCCGGAGATATTTGTACCATCGTGGCGAAGGTAATTTGTTAGAGGGAACAGTCATGTTGCTTGTTGTGTCGCCTTTACTTGCACTGTCTGGATTTTACGACCCTCCGTTTAGGATGAAAGCAGAATCATCAGTAGAGTTGGTACTGGATGATGGTGAAGAAGTACTGCGTGGTCGAATTGACGTTTTGGTACTACACAATCAGTTGTGGGTAATGGTATTAGAGTGCAAAAAAACTACACTTTCGGTTTGGTCAGCTTTACCGCAGGCCTTAGCTTATCTCATGGCTAACCCTCAACCTGATAAACCTGTGTTTGGGATGTTAACAAATGGGGACGATGTTTTATTTATCAAAGTCAAGCGAGAAGTAGACACAGTACAATATGACTTGTCACGGGTCTTTGCTCTATTTACTTCTGCCAAAGAACTGTACAACATTTTGCAAATTCTCCAGCGTATCGGTCAAACAATTTGTGATGATTTGCCGTAACACAATCTTTATTGCGAATTGCGTACAGCCCTAGCGGGCATAGCTTCGCTTACCGCGGAGCGTGCCGTAGGCTCTATTGCGAATTGCGAATTGCGAATTGCGAATTGTTTTTATCCCTCATCTCCCCAATTTGTTAGGGACATCTTCACAACCGCCGGGAATAGTAGCTCTGGTTTTTTCGCCACCCCAAGCACAGCAATAGCAACGGGTAATATCAGGTAGGCGTTGAACTTGGGTGAAATTAGCATTTTCTATAACAGCACCTGTGTGTTCGCCAGTTTGATAATTTGGTGGTTCAGTGCGACTCCGGGGTGATGCTGTGGCGACTGAACCATAGAAAAAACGTGTCCCTTGCAGATCAGCACCACTGAGGTCAGCATCATATAAAATGGTGCGAGAAAGGTTGGCTTTGACTAAATCACAATTTCTCAGATTCGCGCGGACAAGATTAGCTTCACTCAAGTCAGTCCAACGCAAATCGTTATTAGAAAGGTCGGCGGCGGCTAACATCACACCTAAGTCGATGACGCGGACACCTTCTAAGCGGTCTTCGGCGTAACCACCCATACCATTGAGAATAGCTCGACCTAAACGGCGATCGCGCTTTAAGGGTGTGAGCAATTTAGAACGAGAGAGAAAGCGGAGAATTTTGGCTTTACCACTACCATCAACACTACTAAAAATGGCAGCGGTGCGTCCTTCGGCGATGGCTCTTTCTTGGGGCCAGTCTTCTAATAATCCTTCTTCGTCTAATACTAAATCTGAGACGCCTTGGAAATAAGAGTCTATTGTTTGCTGCTGGGTAATGATATTTTGCTGAACTGTGAGTAAGTTTTGCTGAATTGTCAAGTCTTTGGAAATTACATATTGTCGCCATGCTACATACACAGCAATGATGGCGATGAGAATTTGCCCCAACGCGCCAAACCATTCGGCCAAGGAACCCGAAGCCTCCCAACTAATTTGGCGTCCCCAAACCAGCAAGCGATCGCCTACTTCGGTAAACTTTAAGATACCGATAATGCCTACTAATAGTCCCACAAAGGCCACAAACAGGGTTCTATCTTGAGCCGTAAACCACCTTTGCAACAAAGATTGCCACCAAGGTAATAACATCGCCAGAGATAACACCAAAGTTGCCCCTGTGCCTAATAAACCCACAATCCAGTTATTCAGGGCAAAGCCTAACAAAGTCAAGGTGATGGCCACCACAGTCAACAGTAATGCCCTAGGCTTAACTGCAAATTGATTGACAGTATGTTGGTTGATGCTAGAACGCGCTTTTTTCAAGGCATCTGCATGTTGCGGAGATTGCAAAGATGCTATTGCCGCTAAGGATTGTTGGGTAGCCAGTGCCTCTGGGGTTAAGTGATTTTCAGTTGTACCACTGTCAAAGTCATCGGACTGCAAGTCAGGTTCGGGTATAGGTTCTGGCGTGGGTAGATTAGGGGAATTAGATTCGGTTGTCATGCTTACTATTTTGGGCCAGCAGATCCAGTTCAACACTGTTTGATATAACTGTCACCAAAATAACTTACATTACCCACAACAAAACAAATTCAACTGTTGTTTCTTGGTGTCCTTGCCGACTTGGTGGCATATGCGTGGCGCACGATCACTTTCCGGCTTCTGATAATATTGCCATAATACTTTTACCAAATTTTCGCAAATACCCTAGGATAGTTAAAATTTTGTAGCAATCTTATATTGTTTATAATTAATATGTATATTTTAATATTTTTACTTAACAAATGCATCAATTCAACACCAGAAAAACATTAGCAGAGTTAATTATCAAAATATGATGAAATTATTTTTCAAACAGAGCAATTACTGATACCATTACACAATACAAACAAATTTTGATATTATCTGATAAATTTTGTAGGTACAGAATGGTCGTTCGGCGTTGCTTAGTTGCTTCAAGCTTGAGCCTTTTTTTTACACTTGGTTGCGATCATGCAGGAAATTCATCAACTAGATATGCCAAGCAAGCAGTACAAGAAATTAATGTTGCCCAGTTCCTGACAGAATCAGAGTCTATTCAAAAAGCACAAGCGTTATTGGATGAAGGCAATAATTTACTAGATACACAACATTACCAAGATGCGATCGCAGTGTACGATCAGGCGATCGCCATCAAAGCAGACAATCCTGATACTTGGATTAACCGGGGGAATGCGCTGTTTTCATTGGCAAGTTACAATACAGCACTAGAATCATACGATCACGCCATCGCCCTCAACTCCAACAAAGATGAAGCTTGGTATAACCGCGGTAATGTCCTCACATCGTTAAAACAATACCCACAAGCACTAGCATCATACGATAAAGCGATCGCACTCCAGCCCAACAAGCCTGAAGCCTTGATTAACCGGGGTATTGTCCTCACAAAATTGCAACGATATCAAGAAGCATTATCATCTTATGATCAGGCGATCGCCATTAAGCCAGAGAAGCACCAAGCTTATTACAACAAAGCTTGTACCTATGCTTTACAAAAAAATGTAGATTTAGCCATTGATAACCTCCACAAAGCTATTCAGCTTTCTTCCCATCAATACCAACAATTGGCAAAAACAGATTCAGATTTTGAGCATATCCGTGAACATCCAAAATTTAAAGCATTAATTCAATAGTTTTTTTGAGAAATGAAAAAATTATTAATTACTGGCATTAGTGGTTTTTTAGGATGGCATATTTGCCAACTAGCAAAAACAAATTGGGAAGTTTATGGTACTTGTTACTCCCATTCTTTAGATATTCCTGGTGTAAAAATTATCCCAATTGACTTAACAGATTTTGCCGAATTAAAGCAGTTATTGAGAGAAATTAAGCCAGCAGCAGTTATTCACACTGCGGCACAATCGCAACCTAATTTTTGTCAAACCCATCCCCAAGAATCTTATAAAATTAACGTTACAGCATCCTGTGATCTTGCCGGACTGTGTGCAGATGATGCTATTCCTTGTGCTTTTACATCAACAGATTTAGTTTTTGATGGCTTAAATGCACCCTATAAAGAAACAGATCCAGTATGCCCTGTAAACCTTTATGGTGAACAAAAAGTTGCGGCAGAAATCGGTATGTTAGACCGCTATCCCCTGACAACCGTATGTCGAATGCCGTTAATGTTTGGTGGAGAAACACCCACAGCTAAAAGCTTTATTCAGCCATTTATGCAAACATTAAAAGATGGCAAAGAATTAAGTTTATTTACAGATGAATTTCGTACCCCAGCCAGTGCAACCACAGCCGCTAAAGGAATTTTATTAGCCTTAGAAAAAGTTAACGGTTATCTTCATTTAGGAGGAAAAGAGCGGATTTCGCGTTATGATTTTGGTCGCCTATTAGTAGAAGTATTTCAATTACCTACCACTGGACTCAAAGGTTGTCGCCAACAAGATGTAAAAATGGCAGCACCTAGACCAGCAGACGTTTCTTTAAATAGTTCTCAAGCCTTTGCCTTAGGTTATCAACCTTTATCTATAAAATCAGAATTAGAGCAACTATTACTTTGAGTAAAATTCCTAAATTTTTTGTCCCACGACAATCAAAGAGTAGGAACCATCGACATCCTCAACCGTGGGGTAAGCAATCAGGTAAGAGAAATAACGAATTATTTCTGGGGAATGTAAACTAGAATATTCTCCCAGACGTTGTTTAATGGCGCGATGTCTTAAAAGCTGAGACTCGCGTTTAAATAAAATATTTGACCAAGCTTGACCAACTCGATAATTTACCTTAAACCCATTGGTTTCGAGTAACTGAGCTAGCGATTGATAGTTAAACAACTGTTTATGACATGAATTTGTAGGCAATCCGGCTGCGTCATGGGGTTCATATAAAACATTGGGAACAGAACAAATAAGCAATCCACCTAATGGCAGAATTTGGGAAAATTGCTTGATAATACTAGTAGGATTAATTAGATGTTCTAAGGTTTCAAAACTCACAATTGCATCAACAATTGGGTATTTTTTATCTGCCAGTAAGCCGGGTTTTTCTAAATCATGTTGAATCAATTGGATTTGGGAATGATGACATTGCTGTGCGGCCTGTTGTAAAACTTCAGCATTGCCATCTACACCAATGACTAAATTAGCAGATTTTGCTAGTTCAGGTATGCCATATCCTAAGCCACAAGCAATATCAGCAATACAGTTAAGCTTAAATTGTCGTAAATAATCAGCTGCAAATAAATAACGCCCTAAATGCTCAATTTTAATCCATAAATTCTGATTATTTTCATCAAATGGATTAATACAATCTTCGGAAAAATCTAAATCAATGTTGATTTTTTCTGGCAAAATTTTCTCCTTGTGAAGCAAAAGTCCAGATAGGGAGTTCTTTAACCTGCTTCAGTGTTAGTTCTATATAGGTTTTGCCATCATCTTGGGCAACTTCTTTACCAAAATAGCCTTGATCTCCCTCATGTTCATGAGGCCCGCTACTGTACACTGTATAACGTTCTTGACGACGAGCGCGATTATAAGGAGAACCGAGAGTCCACCGCCAACGAGATGGAAATACGATTCCCCCTATATTTTCAATCCAATCTCTCTTTCCCCGAAAATGGTAAACATGCGTTGCTACATCAAAACCTTCGTTACCATCAAATACTCCGCCAAAGGAAACTACGCTAATTTCTACGGGAAGCCACTGCGCTAAATAAGGTGCAGCACCTAAAGCCACTTGAACGCCACCGCTTGTACCCATAAGAATTAGCTGAATTGGCTGCTGACGAGATGAGGGAATGGGTTGCTGTTGTTCCATTTTTTCAGCAATGGAGAGGGCGATCGCTTGATTATACACAGACCCGTAACGGTTATCCGCCGAAATGGCCATCCGCCAAACATTGCGAAATTCCAACAAATATTGAGTTAGTTCTAACCAGCCGTCGGCTTCCTCTGTTACGTTCCACAGATATTCAAATATCTGCTGTCCTGCGATATCCTGATTAGCAGCGGAGTAGGGAAAAACATCCCGGACAATCAAGCATTGTGCTTGGTCTTGCTCTAGTTGATCTAAAAATGCTTCTTCTCCAGATGACAACTGATCTGCTGAGGTATCTCCTACCCCTGTTAAAAAAACAATATAGCAGCTAATGTCTCCAGAGGTAGTATCAGAACTATCATCTCCCCCATTCATTCGCTGGGATAACTCCCTGGTTCTTGTTTCCAGTTTTGTCGCTCCTTGATCTAACCACCAAACTATGGTTCCTACGGGAGCAAAAGTACCCCAAATTAAGAAAATAAAGACGGCAAATAGCAATAACTGGAATCCTCCATTGCGTATCCATAAAAGGAGTTGTCCAAAAAACTTGAGCATTTAAACTTTGAGATGAATAGTTTACTTATTACCTGTTTGTAAAGCACAATACTTAAGTATGTCACCAATCTAGAGACCTATTTTCTGTGAACAACCAGCCATCAAGTAATGGAGTAATCAGGGTACTATTGGATGCACTAACTCTGGATGCCAACTTTTATGAAGATGCTCGCAGATATCCTCAAGGCATGAAGGTTGCTCAGTGGATTGTCATTTTAGCGGCGATCGCTCATGCCATAGGTAGTCTTTTAATTCCTTTGCTGGCTAGAGTTTCACTACCACTAATATTAATTATCTTTGCGATCAATGCCCTGATTGTCGTCGGTGGCTACTACTTTTGGGCATTTACCATTTGGAAAACAGGACAGTGGTTACGATTACCGCTTCCTACTTATAGAGAAATCCTAATTCCTGTTGGCTTTGCTCATGCTCCCCAAATTTTTAATTTTCTGACAGTGATTCCGCTTTTAGGAAGACCCATTGAAATTGGACTAGCGACTTGGAGCTTACTAGCCACTATTGTCGCCGTTAATCGGGGGCTAAACATCAAACTCAGCCGCGCAATTTTGATATGTGCAATTGGCTGGCTGCTGGTAGAAATTGGTGTTGGGGTATTGCAAATTTTCGTTCAAAGATTACTAATTTCGTGAATCTTGGGTAGTTCATGGTAACCAAAAATCCGGCAACAGAGATTTACCCAAGTCACGCACTGTTTGGTTGAGCGATCGCGCTATTTGAATGTGCGGTTCGTCGGCTTCTACAGGTATAATCTCAGATGGCTGGCCCTGTCCTAAATAAGATACTACCAAGTTAGCTGCTTCTAAACCAGTAACGTAAGCTTTCTCCTGTGACCAAGAACCGTGACGATTGACAATCCAATCACCACTCATAAATACATTTTCAAAACTGGTTTTAGCTGGCAACATATGGCGATAGCTACCAGGGGCAAAATGAGTTACAGCATTGGGTAAGCGAATTACACTGCTATCTATGACTTTGGCTTCGCGAAATTCTGGGACACAAGTTGTTACATAACCCTTGACTTTGGTAATAATATCTGCATCACTCATACCAAGAAACTGATTGGCATGATAAAAATCAGCTTCAATCACAGTTCCCGGTTCATTTTTATATTCATCATGTAGGGCATTCAAATCAAAAAATGTCCAGCCTGTAGTAGCATCAAAGCCAAAGCAAGCATTAGAAGGACGCGGAATATTAATTTTGCGGTCAAACCATAACCGTGTCGCTAAAACGTCAATTGCACCTAAATTATTTAAATTACGAAACTCTTCACGGCTTTGCAAACTAGGACTATTGGCGACTACCTTTTTCATCCCCGTGACACCAACGGCAAAAATTACCGCATCAGCATCAAATACCTCATCACCGCAAACCACACCCTTGGCTCGATTTTGACTATCTATAATTACGTCAGTTACACGTCGTTGAGCTAGTACTTTCGCCCCGGCTTTCTCCATCCGTTCCACCCAAGGACGAAATATTTTTTCCCCCACTGTTCCCCGACACCAAACCACATCAAAATCAGCTTGGTGAGCCAAAATAAAAAAGTACAGCATCCCTAAGGTAGCTGCGGCTGAACATTGTTCGCCAGGGGCAAATAAGCCTACCAACAACATGGGTTCAAAGGCTTCTTTGTACAGTCGAGCAGAAACACCAAAATCTTTAAACAATTCCCGGGCTGTGACAAAATCATAACGTCGCCAAGCCTCATCAGAATTATCAAAATCCACAACAGAGTAAAGTAAAGGCAAAGCGCTGAGACGGTCAATCAACGGTAATCGCTGAAACTGCGTGTAAACAAAAGTACCTAGAGGTGAAGGCAGTTGTGGTAATTCTTGAAAAATCGGTGATTCAACTTCCAACCCCGCAGGCGAATATTGAGCAGAACGAGTCCAGGTAGTGAAGGGATTAATTTCTAATTCATTAATTAGGGCAAAAATATTTCTGTAAGGATACCAAAAACCATGAATCCCGGCTTCTACAGATTTCCCGCCTGTGGTTTTCCAACCTGCTACTAATCCGCCAGGATATGAACCCGCTTCCAAAAGTGTGACATCATATCCTTGTTTTGCCAAATGGTAGGTTGCACCTAAACCAGCCCAACCCGCACCCACAACTACCACGCGTTTTTTCTGCAACCCTGCTGTCATTCATTTCTCCCATCATTGGTAATTCGTAATTCGTAATTCGTAATTAGAATTTGAAATATTTTCCCCACTCCCCACTCCCTACTCCCCACTCCCTACTCTATGTTGATCTGGTATCCATACCGTAAAAATCGAGCCAATAGCCACAGTAGATTCTACTTCAATTCGACCCCGATGGAGTTCTACAAGTTGTTTGGTTAAAGCTAAACCAAGTCCTGTACCTTCGTAGCGGCGACGATAGGGGGTATCGAGTTGCTGAAATTTTTCAAACAGTAATGGTAATTGCTCTTCGGGAATGCCAATACCTGTATCTTCAATTTGAAAGATAGCAGTATCATCTTCTACCCAGATTCGTAACGTAATACTGCCACCTTCAGGGGTAAACTTAATCCCATTAGTTAACAGATTCCAGAGAATTTGTTCTATTCGCCCTACATCAGCGGTAAAGCGATCGCGCTGCGGATCGATTTGCAAATCTAGTTTGAGATTAACTTGTTTGCTGGTGGCTTTTTCTGTTAGTGAATTTACTGAACTTTGGGCGGTATCTGCTAAAGAAAATTCTGTAATATTTAATACTGCCTTACCAGCCTCAATTTGTGATAAATCGAGGATGTCATTAATCATTTCTAATAAATGTTCTCCACTGTCGTGAATTGTTTGCAGATAATCACGTTGGCGTTGACTCAATTCACCCAAAGGCCAGCGTAACAAGGTGGAAGACATACCGATCACATAAGTCAAAGGCGTGAGCAATTCATGGCTGATAGTAGCGAGAAATTCATTTCTGAGGCGGCTAGCAGCTTCAGCAGCCAGTAAAGCCTCCCGCAATGCCATTGTCCGCTCAATGACGCGTTGTTCTAAGGTTTGTTTTTCTTGATTCAGAGATCGCATTAACTCAGCTTGATGAATGGCGATCGCTAATTGTTCAGCTATGGAATTGAGTAAATTTTTATCACTTTCAGCCCACTCCCGTGGTGCGTCACATTGATGAGCAATCAGCAACCCCCACAGCTTTTCTTCAAACATAATCGGTGCAGCCAACTTTGCCCTAACTCGGCTTTCCCTTAAAAAGTTCAACAAACATGCTTCTAGGGCATAAGTTTTTTCTACATCATCCACAGATAGGATAAATCCTTGCTGATACTTCTCCCAACATGGAGAATTTCTCACAAAACAAGCTTTTTCCTGGTAATATAACACCGATGGAATTGTATTTTTAGCCCGGGCTTCATAGACAATACAACCCCCATACTTTTGCAGGTCTTGTATTGGAGATTGGTTTTGACTTTTGACTTTAGCACCCTCAAATTTATATATTACAAGTCTGTCTAATTCCAGAAACTCTCGCACTTGAGCGATCGCTGTTGCCATAATTACTGGCAAATCCAAAGTTTTACGGATTTGACTCGTCACTTGGTTTAATAATCGCTCTTGGGAAATCTGTTTTTTTAGAGCATCTTCCACCGCCTGACAAAGATAAACTTCATGCACAATGGCGCTTAAAGATTCTGTAACATTTTCCTTGGGCTGCGGCAGCAGATATTCTAATAACAACAGCGTAAATTTACTTTGGAGCGTAGCATCATTAGGTTGAAGAGTTTGACCATAAGTTTCCAGATGTTGATGAGTGTTGGAATCACCTTCAAACAAGTCGCGCAATTGCCAGACAAAGGAGGCGATCGCTTCTGAATTAAAAGTCAACCTCGCATCAATTTCTGCCTCAATTTCTGGTGAATCTACCTCCTGACTCTTCACATCCAAAACGCCCACCAAAAGTGCGTTAAACTGCTCAGAAATCACCAGCGTAAATCTTTGATTTTGCCACTCCAGAGGTATACGAACTCTTGCCAACACAGCTTCTGTGATTACCAGTGCAGTACTTCCTACTGCTTGAGCCATCTGCTGTAATAATTCCCCAAGTTGATTAAATACAACTAAAGGCAAGTTTCGAGAAAAGCTCACATCAGGAGAACTAAGCATTTTCAATAGTCTGGTAAGAAGGGCTGAAGGCTACGTCCAAATTTTTTGTAATTATTTTCTAACCAACAGTTTAAAACGGTAATACAGAATTATGCATCGTATAAGTGCCACATCAGGCGGATGGAATCAGTCAGAAAATTTAATTTTTATTGAACAAACTCCGGCTCCTTTTGTGTTTATTACTGCTGCTGATACTGACATTCAAACCCTAACAGCAGCAGTCCCTAAATTACCTGCAAAATTTCCCGCATTAAGAGTTGCCAACTTATTGCAGTTGCAGCAACAAATAAGTATAGATTCCTACGGCGAACAAGTTTTAGAATATGCCCAGGTAATTATTCTGCGCCTATTAGGAGGACGTTCCTACTGGGCTTACGGCTTAGAAGTCGTACAGGAAATTGTGCAACGTCAGGGTACAACCCTTATTGTAATGCCTGGGGACGATGGACTTGATCCAGAATTAATTTCTCAGTCTACCTTACCGTTGAGTGTTGTTAATCAACTATTACAATATTTCAGGCAAGGCGGAGTGGAAAATATTGTTAACGCCCTCAAATTTGTCTCAGATACTTGCTTAGGCACTAAGTTTAATTTTCTACCACCGCAAGGGGTGCCGCGTGTCGGGTTGTATGAGGATTGGAGACTGGAGGACAAGCACAACAATACTTCCTCATCCCCCTACTCCCATACCCTTCGGGAAGCTACGCTAACGGCTACGCTCACGGCAAGCCTACTCCCTACTCCC
>NZ_CAWUDM010000066.1:0-34372 GCF_963920855.1 Nostoc sp. CCY0012
TCCCTGCCCCTTGCCTCTTCCCCCCTGCCTCTTCCCCCCACTCCCTAAAAAATCCTAATCCTGACCATAAGTAGAAGTTCTTGTATAGCTTCAAGGGCCTAAAACCATCCAACGATATACTAGGCATGGGAATTGGCAAAAATCTATGGCTACGCCACGCAAGCTATCAATCAAGCGTCTTCATCAAAGCATAAAGGATGAAGCCTGAAGGCTGAAATTTTATATTTCATAACTTCACACTTCATACTTCAGTTGACCTAAAGAGCGGAAACATGAATTCAGGAATTGATCTCCAAGGAACTTTTATTAAATCCCTCATAGATTTAGGGATACCAGCAGGCACAGCCAAAGCTATTTGGATGCCCTTGCCCATGATACTGATGCTGATTGGAGCAACAGTGGGGGTGCTGGTTTGTGTTTGGCTAGAACGGAAGATTTCCGCATCAGCACAACAGCGGATTGGGCCTGAATTTATTGGCCCTTTTGGCTTATTAGCTCCAGTCGCGGATGGCTTGAAGCTGGTATTTAAAGAAGATATCGTGCCAGCTAAAGCTGATGCCTGGCTCTTTACCATCGGGCCTATTTTGGTTGTATTGCCAGTATTTCTGTCTTATTTAATTGTTCCTTTTGGACAGAATATTGTCATTACAAATGTCGGCATGGGAATTTTCTTGTGGATTGCTTTCTCTAGCATTGCCCCCATTGGGCTATTAATGGCTGGCTACGCATCTAATAACAAGTACTCCCTGTTAGGCGGCTTACGGGCAGCAGCACAATCGATTAGCTACGAAATTCCTCTGTCGTTGAGCGTGCTGGCAGTCGTAATGATGTCTAATAGCCTTAGCACTATTGATATTGTTAACCAGCAATCTGGCTATGGTATCCTCGGCTGGAACATTTGGCGGCAACCAATAGGGTTCCTAATTTTTTGGATAGCAGCCCTAGCGGAATGCGAACGCTTACCTTTTGACTTACCCGAAGCGGAAGAGGAAATCGTCGCTGGTTATCAAACCGAATACTCTGGCATGAAGTTCGCTCTGTTTTACCTAAGTTCTTATGTAAACTTAGTGCTTTCTGCTCTACTGGTAGCAGTTTTGTATCTCGGTGGTTGGGACTTTCCCATTCCTGTTAGTCTGATAGCTAGTTGGCTGGGAATTAGTGAATTAAATCCCGTGTTGCAGGTAGTAACTGCTACATTGGGTATCTTTATGACCCTCATCAAAGCCTATGTGCTAGTGTTTATCGCCATTTTGTTGCGTTGGACAGTACCACGGGTGAGGATTGACCAATTGTTAGATTTAGGATGGAAGTTTTTGTTACCAGTTGCTTTGGTTAATCTTCTGTTAACCGCAGCTTTGAAACTTGCCTTTCCGATCGCCTTTGGTGGATAAACCAATTTTAGATTTTAGATTTTAGATGGAGTCTGAAATCTAAAATCCGAAATCCGAAATTGAAAAGAGAGAGACACAACAATGCTAAAGTTCCTAAAACAAGTTGGTGATTACGCCAAAGAAGCAGTGCAAGCTGGTCGTTATATTGGTCAAGGGTTAGCTGTAACTTTTGACCACATGCAGCGTCGTCCTGTGACGGTACAGTACCCCTACGAAAAATTAATTCCTGGGGAACGGTTTCGCGGCAGAATTCACTTCGAGTTTGATAAGTGTATTGCTTGCGAAGTCTGTGTGCGGGTTTGTCCTATCAATCTACCTGTAGTGGATTGGGAATTTGAAAAAGCCAACAAAAAGAAAAAACTCAACCACTACAGTATTGACTTTGGAGTTTGTATCTTCTGCGGTAACTGTGTGGAATATTGCCCGACTAACTGTTTATCAATGACAGAAGAGTATGAGCTATCCACTTACGATCGCCATGAATTGAACTATGATAACGTGGCACTTGGTCGTCTGCCTTACAAAGTGACCGATGATCCGATGGTGACGCCACTGCGCGAACTAGTTTACTTGCCCAAGGGTGTCATGGAACCCCACGACCTACCTGCTGATGCACCTCGCGCTGGTTCGCGTCCAGAAGACCTTGTAGAACAAAACAGTGAAGAATCAACAGTTAACAGTTAACCAACTAATAACTGAAAACTCATCACTGAAAATTGAATAACTAATAACTGACAATTGACTAAGGACAAAAACAGTGAATCTAGCAGAAGGAGTACAGGTTGTTTCTTTTGGCATACTGGGCGCGATGATGATTGGGGCAGCATTAGGGGTAGTGCTGTTTTCTAACATTGTCTATTCTGCCTTTATGTTAGGGGGAGTGTTTATCAGCATGGCGGGACTTTACCTGTTGCTAAATGGTGATTTTGTCGCCGCAGCGCAGGTACTAGTTTATGTTGGGGCAGTGAACGTGTTGATTTTGTTTGCCATTATGTTGGTGAACAAGCGGCAAGATTTCGCTCCCTATCCTAGCGCCGGGCTGCGGAAAGTCATCACAGCCATAGTCAGTCTCGGGTTATTTGGTCTGTTGAGTACGATGGTATTGGCAACTCCTTGGGCATACTCCACAACTGCGGCTGTAGCACCAGAAAGTTCTATCGTTGTCATTGGTGAGCATTTCTTCACTGACTTTTTACTACCTTTTGAACTGGCTTCAGTTTTATTGTTGATAGCGATGGTGGGAGCGATTATTTTGGCACGTCGCGAGTATTTGCCGGAAAAACCAGCACCTTCAGAGTCACAAGAAACTGTTTTGACTTTACCAGAACGCCCCAGAGACTTGGTATCGGCAGGCAGCGAAACAAAAGAGTAATATTTGCGATGTATTTCGCAGGTAAAAAGCCAGTTTTTATGGCCACGCAAGCTATCAGAAGGGATACAAAAATCCATGCAACTCCAGTACTTTTTATTACTAGCAGCAGCTTTGTTTTGTATCGGCATTTATGGCTTAATTACCAGTCGTAATGCCGTGCGTGTGTTGATGTCAATTGAGTTACTGCTGAATGCTGTTAATCTGAATTTAATGGCATTTTCCAACTTTCTCGATTCAACTTTAATTAAGGGCCAGGTATTCACCGTGTTTGTGATTACCGTGGCAGCTGCTGAAGCGGCGGTAGGGTTAGCGATCGTACTTGCGATTTATCGCAACCGTGATACCGTCGACATGGAGCAGTTTAATCTCCTGAAGTGGTAATTGTGCGTGCAACTCAAGCAGGTAATCATTGCTTATAAAGCCAGAGATTCCCAGAGTAAACGCTGGGCAGAACTCTGTGCTAAACAACTAGAAAATCGCCATTGCCAGGTGTTAATGGGGCCTAGCGGGCCAAAAGATAACCCTTATCCGGTGTTTTTGGCTTCAGCTACTCAACCAATCGACCTGGCTTTGGTACTCGGTGGAGATGGCACTGTATTAACTAGCGCTAGACATTTAGCCCCAGCTGGTATACCTATTCTGGGAGTGAATGTGGGCGGTCATCTAGGCTTCTTAACCGAGTCAGTAGATGAGTTTCAAGATACAGAGAAAGTTTGGGATCGGCTATTTGAAGATCGCTATGCTATCCAGCGGCGGATGATGTTACAAGCGGCGGTATATGAAGGTCATCGGACAAATTTGGAACCTGTGACTGAACGCTACCTTGCTTTGAATGAATTTTGTGTCAAACCCGCTTCCGCTGACCGCATGATCACTTCTATTCTGGAAATGGAAATTGACAGTGAGGTAGTCGATCAATATGTGGGGGATGGTTTGATTATTTCCACTCCCACGGGTTCCACAGGTTATACAGTTTCCGCTAGTGGCCCCATTATGCACGATGGTATGGAGGCAATTACCATCACTCCTATTTGCCCCATGAGTCTTTCTAGCCGTCCCTTAGTGTTACCTGCTGGTTCTGTGGTCAGCATCTGGCCTTTGGGAGACTATGATTTGAGTACCAAGCTATGGATGGATGGGGTATTGTCTACGTCGATTTGGCCAGGACATCGCGTTGATGTGCGGATGGCTGATTCTCTGGCTAAATTTATTATTTTGCGGGAGAACAATTCATATTATCAGACACTACGAGAGAAGCTGCTTTGGGCAGGGACAAGGGTTCGCTACAGTAATAATCACCGTAATTGATTTATCGGGTTTCTGCCGCAGTCTTTTGCTTGAAGTTTTGTGTGAACAAAAAATTATGTCAGCCCCCGATAATATCTGGGGGCTTTTCCGCAGTTGTATTCTTTAATTGCTGGAAATGCCTTTTTGTTAGGACTTCAGTTATTAGCAATTTAAATAAACGTGAGTTCGACAGATATCAAAAACCCCATTTATTCTAAACTTTATACTAAGTTGCGTTCAAACATAATATTCATACTCCCTACTCCCTACTCCCTACTCTCAGCCTCAGTTACTATCTTTGACTGCAACTCGGTATTACTAGGATATCTGGCTTGATTAATTACGAATTTATCAAAAACATAGCTATGCGGAACCTCGCACTTGTTCCGAGTTGGTTGCGGTTTTTAATTATTTTTGTGTTGACAATGGGTATATTATTTCGCTTTGTCAACCTTGAAGGTAAAATATACTCCCATGATGAAACTTATACGTCATTGCGAATTTCCGGTTACACAGTTCATGAAGTTAAACAGCAATTATTTAATGGTCGTGTAATTAGTCGAGAAAATTTTGCTAAATTCCAAGGACGTAATGAAGAAAAAAACTTCAGTGACACAATTATGTCTTTGGCTACAGAAGACCCACAGCATCCGCCACTTTATTATTTAATAGCCAGATTTTGGGTAGGAATTTTTGGTAATTCAATCACAGCTATTAGAAGTTTATCTGCTGTTATTAGCTTGTTGGTGTTTCCTGGTATTTATTGGCTGTGTCGTGAATTATTTAATGTACCATTATCGGTTCCTGGGTTAGCGATCGCTCTGGTGGCTATCTCTCCTATTCATCTAGTATATGCTCAAGAAGCACGAGAATATATCCTGTGGTTAGTCACCATCATATTCTGTAGCGCATCACTGCTATTAGCGATACGACTGCAATTAAAAGATCACAATGAATTAACTCCAGAACAGCAAATTTCCGATAGTTTTACTCCCTGGGGAATTTATGTAGTTACTTTGACATTAAGTCTTTATACGTGTTTGTGGAGTGTATTTGTAGCAGTTGCTCACGGAATTTATGTAATCATTATTTTCAGATTTCAATTAACTGAAACTGTCAGGGGTTATCTCATAGCATCAGCGCTGGCATTCCTGGCTTTTTTACCTTGGATGATGATTGTGGCGGCTAATTTTTTGGAGTTTTTGCTAACAGCCGATGTGACACAAAGTCAATCTTCAATCAATCCTTCAATTCAAATTTGGTTAATACAGATAAGTAGGATTTTTTTGGATTTAAATTTAAATACAGAAAATTTATTTGGCTACCTGCTTGCACTTTTGGCTTTAAATTTAGTGGGATATGCAATTTATTTTATGTGTCGCACAAATAACTATCAAGTTTGGTTGTTTATTCTGCTATTGATGATAATTATGGCTATCCCTATCAGGCTACCAAATTTGGCTGATGGGAGCATAATTTTTAGTTCAGAAGCATATTTAATACCTGCATATTTAGGTATTCAACTTGCGGTAGCTTATCTTTTAGCTACACAATTATACAATGGAATTGTATCTCGTCGCCGAATTTGGCAGATGATTTTGATATTAGTAATTGTTTGTGGTTTGATTTCTTGTAGGGTGAGTTACGAGGCTGAAACTTGGTGGCATAAAGGGGTCAGCTATGGTAATTCACAAGTTGCGAAGATTATCAATGAGACTAAAAATCCACTTTTAATTAGTGATGCTGAGGGTATTAATTATGGTAATGTCTTTTCTCTGAGTTATCTGGTTCAGCCAAATGTCAGGTTTCAATTGATAGGAAATCAAACTGTTACTGATATTCCTGACAATTTTAGCGATATTTTTTTACTCAATCCTTCAGATTCCAAGCGTAGTCAAATAATGACAGAGCATAAATATAATATGAATATTGTTTATCGAGATGAGTATTATTATCTTTGGAAATTAGCTAAACCGCAAAGTATGCAAAGTTTACTAAGGTAAGAGAGTTGTATAGGTTTTTGTATCGGTTTGATGAATTTGGATAAAGTTGGCATATTTTTATGAAGTTCTCAGCTTAAATTAATTTAGATGATGAGATGAAGCCTTAAATTATTCTTATTCATCAATTTGAAAATATCAAGCTATGAAATTCCAGCATTTAGTCATTCTATTTATACTTACCGCTGTGACAATAGGCTGCACAAAAGAAGTAACTTCCAATCAACCCGCTACTCAAACACCAACTACAAGAACCGTCGCCAGCCCAATTGCTGAACCTGGGAACTTTCAAGCTGCGGAACACCCAACTCAAGGAAAAGTTAGCGTCATTACTGAACAAGGTAAACGCTATCTGGAGTTTGATCAGAATTTTAAAACTGATAAAGGGCCTGACTTATTTGTGATTTTGCATAATTCTGATATGCCCCCAGTTTCTGGTATTCAAGAAAAAGATTATGTGAATATTGCCCCTTTACAAAAAATAAGTGGTACTCAACGTTATGCTTTACCTGATAATGTGAATCTGGTAAACTTCAAGTCTGTGGCAATCTGGTGTCGCCAATTTAATACTACTTTTGGCTATGCCGTTTTATAAAATCAATAAGTAAAAGGCAAAAGAAATATTAGTCTCTTTTGCTTTTTATATTTCCCATTTAGTGAAAATTGACCTATGCAAACAGCAGATTTTTTGCGTCTGATACATCCAGTAATGGCAGTTATCTTTATCTATCCACTGATTGGGATTGTGGTAAATTTTGCCTGGCAAACACGCCAGCGACGCTTACAAAATAGAAAAGTTGCTGAAAATAAAAGTAGAATTAACCCAGGAGTGGGAAAAGAACATAAACAGTTTGGTAACTGGTTGACGAGTGCAATTGTGGGGCTGTCTTTAATTGGTTTAGCCTATCCCATTGGTAAGAATATTATCAGGAATCAATTATGGAATGAAGGGCGTTTTCAAGTTGGATTTATTATATTGATGTTTATTTTAACTATTACTTCTCTCATATTTCTTTATTTATCAAGACAGCGTTTGTGGCGGGGAGTTTTTGCCACTTTAACTGGTGCAGGTTTAGTAATTATCGGTTGTCAAGATGGTGTATTTCGGCGAACAAATGAGTGGTATTGGTCACATTATTATATTGGGATTGCTGCATCATTGTTGATGATTTTCTCTGTGGCCATCGTCCAAGATATTTATCAGGATAAGTCACATCGCTGGCGGCTAACTCATCTCATTTTAAACTGTATTGCTTTATTACTATTTATAGGTCAGGGATTTACAGGAACAAGAGATTTATTAGAATTACCTTTGAGTTGGCAAGAACCCTACATTTATCAGTGTGATTTTGCCAATAAAACCTGTCCGACACCAAATCCACAACCACCAGAATGAATAAAATGAGGAAACTTTGGACGAGAATTTATCCTCATTCATTACAGGTGCGATTAACAATTGGGATTGCTTTAGTTTCAGCTTTAGGATTAGGTAGTCTAGCTATCTGGACAAGCTGGAAAATGAAGGAATTATTAATTAACAGTCACAAATATAATATCCAAAGAATTGCTCAACGTCTACCAAATGATGTGCAACTTTATAGTGAAATATTGCCATCAGAAATGGGGTTGCAAAAGGCAATTAACAATTTGACTAGTACTAATACATTTTTATGGATTAAAAGTCCTGAAAATAATATTTTAGCAAAATCTACTAACTGGGATCAGCTATCTGACGGGGCAGCAACTAAGTTAATGTCTCTAACGGAGATGTCAGTTAAACCCCAAGTCAACCAAGTGGATAAACGCTACTTTGTTATGTGTGGAGCTGCATTACCAGTACAGGGTAAAACTTTAGGCAATTTGTTTGTGGTACAAGATGTTACCAACGAACAAAAAATGTTTTTGGTAATTGTGCAGAGTTTGGGAATTGGCAGTGTTTTTGTGATTACAGTCATTTCTGTGGCGATCGCACTTTATATTAGGCGTTCTCTGCAACCTCTGCGCCAGTTAAGTCAGATGACAGAAGTTATTTCTATTGAAGACTTAGGTAAAGTGCAACTTTATTTAGATAATGCACCTAATGAAGTTAAAGAATTAGCCCAAACCTGTAACATGATGTTATCGCGTCTCTCCCAATCTTGGGAGCAAGAGCGACAATTTGTGAGTAATGCTTCCCATGAGTTACGTACACCGTTAACTATAGTACATGGTTATTTGCAAAGTGTCTTACGTCGGCAGCATAATTTAACCCCAACCCAAAAAGAAGCTTTAGAAACTGCTGCATCAGAAGCAGAACGCACAATCCGGCTTTTACAGGATTTACTTGATTTAGCGCGAGCAGATAGTGGTTATTTGCATCTTCGTATGGAACCCTGCGTGTTAAATGACTTAGTTGCAGAAGTTGTGGGTATGGCTCAAAAGTTTAGCGATCGCCTGATTAAAATAGAGTCAACAACTCAGATAATTGAGGTTAAAGCCGACTATAATCGCTTAACTCAAGTATTGCTAAATTTGATTGATAATGCTGTGAAATATTCCCCAGCAGATACGCCCGTGACTGTAAAATTAAGTCAGCAAAACCAAGCAGCCATGATTCAAGTTTGTGATCAAGGTTATGGCATATCTTTACAACACCAATCACGAATTTTTGAGCGATTTTACCGTATAGATGAAGCCCGCACCAGTTCTACTGGAGGTTGCGGCTTAGGACTATCAATTGTTAAGACACTGATAGAAACTATGGGTGGTAGTGTGACAGTACGTAGCTGTTCGGTCGATGGTCTTCAGACATTGTACTTGGATGCACGAACTGTATTTACTATCACTTTGCCTTCCTATGAATTATAGTAGGTAATAGGTTAAAAAATTTATTAATTTCTCGTCTTTTTTTCTTTATTAGCGCATCTATTTGTCCTTGGTGGTTAACTATTTGGCAACAGATTTGCTAAGATGATTTAACATAATTTAATGGCAACGTAACTATTACAGTTGTACCAACATCTTGCTGACTTTCTATTTGGATTGTGCCGCCATGTATGTCTACACACTGTTTGACAATAGCCAATCCTAATCCAGTTCCTTGAACTCGGCGCACATTACTGGCGCGATAAAAAGTTTGAAATAAACGAGGTTGGTCTTTTAAAGGAATACCCCTTCCCTGGTCTATTACCTTGAAGGTTGCTACTCCATTCTGGCAGCTTAAATCAAACTGAATATGGCTATCTTCAGGAGAATACTTAATAGCATTAGAGAGTAAATTCGTAAATATACAATTTAGTAAATCCTCATCCATTTCCGATTGGGAGCATTCGCCTTGAGAAGTAAACGTAATCATGTGCTGGTTCCCTGCGCCAAACTGAAACCCTTCTGTTAATTCATTACAAAAAGACTCTAGATTCAAAGATACAGGGTTATATTCAAATTTTGTTGCTTCCGTTTTACTTAAAAACAATATTTCATCTAACAGTTGTAACATCTGTTTAATAGCACTTTGTACCCGTTCAAAGTATTTAATTCTCTGTTCTTGAGTGAGTTTATCATTATTATATTCAATAATTTCTAAAGCCGTCCTAATGGTAGTCATGGGATTACGAAATTCATGGGAAACCATAGCGACAAAGTTTGATTTTAGCTCGTTGAGTTCCTGTTCTTTTAACAAAGCTTGACGACTAAGTTCTTCGCTTTCACGTAGTTTGTTGAGAATTTCTTCCCGTTCCATAGCGTAGCGAACCGAACGCATTAATAGTTGAATTGTAATTTGATCTTTAACAAGATAATCCTGTGCGCCTTCTGCTAAGGCCCTTAGTGCTAATTCTTCATCATCAAGCCCCGTTAACACCACAACTGGAATATCTGGTACGGCTGCTCGATATGCTTTTAAAGTTTCTATTCCCGTAGAATCTGGCAGGCTCAGGTCTAACAAGACTACATTGAATCTGCGTTGCGGCAAACTTGCAGTCTGAGAACTATTAGATATTACTTCAGGGTTTTCTAAGCTCAAATGAATCGCTTCCGATAGCCGTTCCACATGGGTCATCTGCCATTTTTCTTGTTGTGTACGCAAAAATATCTGACGTAGGAGTCTGGCATCAGTAGGGCTATCTTCTACAAGTAGAATGTGAATCATTATCTTTTGCATACAATATCGTTGTATAAATTTGTCTGATAATTGATCAATTTCTCATCTGTTTAGAAAGCGTTAAAACAGTAAATTTTGCCAGTATGAGTAAAAATTATTTCCTTTATATCTCTCTTGGTAGTGCTACTGCTGCCAGCCAGAAATCTTTGATTAAATGCACAACTTGGATAAATTGGTAAACATCTAAGGGTTTTGTTACATAACAATTAGCACTGAGATTATAAGAACGTAGTATATCCTGCTCATCTGTGGAAGTCGTAAGTATAACTACGGGGATAAGCTTGAGATTGGGGTCTGATTTAATTTCTGTTAGTACTTCGCGCCCATCCATTCCCGGAAGATTTAAATCGAGCAAAATTAAGTCTGGACGGGGGGAATTAGCAAATTCGCCTTGCTGCCATAAGTAGTTCATAGCAGTTTCACCATCTTCCACCCAATGCAAATTATTGGCGATTCTGGCATTGACAAAGCCTTTGATGGTGAGATTAGCATCGCTAGGAGAATCTTCAACTAGCAAAATTTCAATATGACGGAATGCCTGATGATAATCCATGCAATTATCAAATGGTTACTAGAGGGTTATTAAATGCATACAAGGCTCATGCTTTAATAAAATAACTTAATTATCATTCAAGGTAATATAAAAAATTGTTCCCACTCCCGGCTGAGATTCAGCCCAGATTTGACCATGATGCCGCGCGACAATTTTTTTGCAGATGGCTAAACCAATACCTGTTCCGGAAAATTCTCGTCGAGTATGCAGGCGTCGAAACACCTCAAAAATACGCTCAAGATACTGGGGTTTGATACCAATGCCATTATCTTTGACTGAGAATAGCCAGGTTGGGGACTGGGAAAATTCTTCTCCATCTTCCTGAACTTGTTTAACTGCGCTAATGTAAATTTGTGGTGGTTCTTGTTTGCGAAACTTAATAGCGTTGCCGATGAGATTTTGAAATAACTGTATTAGTTGAGTTTTATCTGCGAGAATCTCAGGTAAAGGATCGTGAGTAATGATGGCATTGCTTTGGGCGATCGCTACGTGTAAATTACTCAGAGCTATATTGAGTACAGCATTGCAGTCAACATGGGAAAATTCTTGACCACGAGTTGCCACCCGCGAATAAGCCAACAAGTCTTGAATT
The DNA here is from genome assembly GCF_963920855.1 of Nostoc sp. CCY0012. Taxonomy (NCBI): domain Bacteria; kingdom Bacillati; phylum Cyanobacteriota; class Cyanophyceae; order Nostocales; family Nostocaceae; genus Nostoc; species Nostoc sp. CCY0012. The sequence goes on from NZ_CAWUDM010000066.1 coordinate 11,334, forward strand.
AATTGCTGCATCCGCTTTGCTCCATCAACAATGTAAGCAAAGTATTCTTGAGCAGATTCATCAAAAAGTTCTTGATATTCTTGTCCTAACAGTTGGCTATAGCCTGTCACGGCTCTTAATGGTTCTTGCAAATCGTGGGAAGCGACATAAGCAAACTGTTCTAATTCTTGGTTAGAGCGTTTTAACTCCTGATTCAAATTTTGTAATTCTGCTGTTCGTTCCTCAACTTTAATTTCTAGTTCTGCTTTAGCCTGTTTTAGTGCTTCCTCCGCTAGTTTACGGTTAGTGATATCAGTGTTAGCACCAACCCATTCTTGAACTTCACCATTAGTATCTAAAACGGGAACTGCACGGGCGGCAAAAAAGCGATAACTACCATCAGCCACTCGCACACGATGTTCAATCTGATAAAGACTTTTGGTTTCCAGGGCCTGATTCCACAATAACTGTGTTAACTCTCTATCTTCGGGATGAATTGCATCCAGTCGCCCCCACCCTTGGACTTCTAACTCACTTTGCCCAGTCAAATCTCTCCAAGATGGAATATCTTCTACCACAGTACCGTGAGCATCAGTAATCCAAATAGCTTGAGAAGTAGCAATTACTAGTGAGCGATAGCGTCTTTCATTCTTTTCTAGGGTAATTTCTGCCAATTTACGGCGAGTGATATCTTGAAAGAAAATTGATAGCCCCTCTGGGGATGGATAGATGCGATTTTCCAACCAGCGATTCCACGGTGGATAATATTCCTCCATTTGAATTACTCGTTGTTCTGCCACAGCTTGATAATAGTTGTGATAAAACTTTTGTCCCACACCTTCGGGGAATTCTTCCCAGATGTTTTTGCCAATCAAATCAGTAGGATTACGGTTGAAAAGTTGTCCGGCTTTCTGATTGATGTAGGTATAACACCAATTGTGATCTAGGGCAACAAAGGCATCTGTCACAGTTTCTAAAATATTTGCCAGTTTCGCTTTTGCAGCTTGCTGTTCTACAGCAATAGCTTCTTCAGACAATGTTTGATTAATCCGAATTTGCTGGCGGAGGAGTGTATAAACAACTATTAGCAGAATAATACTTAAACCATAACCTAAACTGATTACAATGATAATTTGCTGAGTTAGAGAATCTGTAAGTGCTGCCCGTTTTTGTAATACAATTTTTTCCTCATTTTTTATAGACTGGCTGATTGTTTGAAATTGTTGATTAGCCTCTATACCTGGTTGACTAAAAGCTAGTTCATTGGCTGCATTTAAATTATTTTGCTCAAATAAATCTATTGATTGGTCAAGCAAAACTAGTTGCTGGTCAATTAAAGGTTCAAGTTGATGCAATCGGCTTTGTTGCTCAAGATTGTCACTAGTTAATTGCCGCACAGCTTGCAGTAATTGAGATACTTTTTGTTTCTCGTCTTGATAAACTTCTCGGTAACCTACATTGCCAGTCAGAATATAACTATTGCTTCCACTTTTGGCATCACTAAGACTAGCCCTGATTTCATCTAAGGTGTTTATAACTTCATAAGTATGAATTACCCATTTTTTTTCCTGATTCAATCTTTGGATACTAAAATAGGAAATTAAACTCACACTACACAGTAGTGACAGTGCCAAAATAAAACCACCTACCACAAATTTTCCTGACTGTTTGTTTATGCATCTCATTCGATTGAGTACTAATAGCAGGTCACTAAGAGGAAAAGGGGCAGGGGGGCAGGGAGCAAGGGGGAAACTCGGACGAAGCTTAGACTCCGCCCCGTATGAGCGTCCTAGAAGCGGCGCACTGCTCACTGTATCAACTTGCCGAAGTAGACGGGGCTTGTACCCATGTTCCGCTCCGCTCCACGCAAGGGGAAAGGGCTTGTTCCACCTGCCTTTTCCGGTCACTATTGACATACCTCTGTAGCCTGGGGAATAGGCAAGAGATATATCTGAATTAAATGATACAACTGGTTGGTAACCTGCTGCTTGATACACTACATATCTTTAAAAACAGGCAATGACTTTGTAAACTATGTTTGAGAAATGAGAAACTCGGTGTCTCCGAGATACAGGTCTAAAGACTTCATTTGTAGTACCCCTATCTACGTAATAACTACCATTGAGAAAACGGGTGTGTTACCAAGTTGCTGTTAAAATACCGATAGTCGTGGGAAACTTCTTGCCCAATCCACGTAGGTATATCAAACACTTGGTTGGCATCACTGAGTTCGACTTCTGCTAAAATCAAACCTTTATTCACACCGTCAAACTCGTCTATTTCCCAAATCAAACCGCCCCACTCTATTTTGTATCTAATTTTTTCGATAAAAGGACGACGGCATAATGTGTCAAGCATTATTTGAGCATCTACCACAGGAATTGGGTACTCAAATTCTAATCGAGTCACATTGACAACAGGCCCTTTAATTGTTAAGTAACCTTGTTCTCCGATGATCCGCACACGTACAGTAACTTTGTCTTGAGTAGCTATATATCCCTGACGATATATACTTCCCTTAGCTAATTCTCGCCAACCATCTCCTTTGACTAAAAATTTACGTTCTATTTCTTTGGCCATTTTTTTTATTATTATTTAATAGGGACTAGGGGCTAGAGGAAATTACCTCATCTAGATGAATAATTCTGTATATCCAGGGAAATATTGTAATCTTTTTAGCAACTAAATTTTTGATTTTAAGATACTTTAGATACTGTTAAAAATCCAAAATTGATAAAATCTTATAATAATTCTAGCTCTGCTGTCTACATAAAAATATTACCAGTTATCGACTAGCAAATAACTGGAGATAGAATTTATGATTTAGTGCGATCGCTCTTAATGATTCTGGCTGCTCATCAGATTGCCAGAACAGAGTATTGGCGATCGCACTGCTTAATTTCCCTCATGAATATTGACAATGAGAGAATATTTAACTTAATCAAGTGAAAACCAACTTAATAACCGCATCCAATACGTCCAGATCCACGGTCAAAGTTAAGTTCACCATTATCCACATAGTTAGTGATAGGTAGGCGTTGAGCAGTATCGGTTTTCTGAGCAATAGCCAGAGTTGAGACAGATTCCTGCCAACCTACAAACAATTCCGAGATGAAGCGGTTCATAATCTTTAGTTTGGTAAGTTGATGGTAATTTCTACAAGCGCAGGAAGTTTACGAAGAGAAGATTCCACGAAGCTTTGAATATATTCTAGCAAAAATATTAGTTGTGAAACAGTCAACCACATACGCCATATGATAGTTACCTGACGCAGCACAATCAGGAAAAATTTTCCAGTCAATCTTAATTAAAAAAGCTCCTTTTCCAGAGGAGCTATACCAGCAAATATAAAAACATATGTTCCCTAAAGAACATGAATTAAATAACATGCAAGTCTAATTTTTGACCTCACCCCGCCTTTGACTTGCGTCAAATTCTCCCCTCTCCTTGGTAAGGAGAGGGGTTGGGGGTGAGGTTATGTCTTTTATTGAATCCACATTCCTAACCCACGCTACCTAGAGAAATAATTTATCAAGTATCAATTGAGTATCTGCTTGTTTCCATGCTGCGGCTAATTCAGTTTGTACAAGTTTCGCAGCGTTATTTTTACCCTGTGCTTGCAAACTCTTTTGTAAGCCAAACAAAGAACGTCCGTTGTGGGGATACTGCTTTAAATCATCTCGAAAAACTGCCTCGGCTGCGGCATAATCACCCTTAGCTAATAGCACACCTCCTAACGCTTCCCGTGTGGGAAAGTACCAGTCTGGTGGTTCGACATAATCAAGAGCATCTTCGGTTACCACTGCTTGTTGGAGTAATTTAATCGCCGATTCATAGTCATGCTGAGACTTGGCAATTTTCGCATCGAGCAATTTGCCAGCAATGTTGAGAATGCGGCTAGCGGGAGTAAAGCCAATGGTAGCCTCGGCGGGAATTTGCTGTGTAGCAGTTAGCAAAGCTTGACTTTCATCGGCGGCATCTTCTAAGTTACCCTTAGCTGCATGAGCCATACCACGGGCAAAATGCCATAGTGCATTAGTAGTAGGTAATTTGGTATCGGGAGTTGGTGTTTGCAAAACGGCATCCCAGTCACCAAATCGCAATTGAATCAGCATTTTATTGCCCAAGAAGCCCTCAAGCATGGGTAAATATGGGTCTATTGCCGCTGCATTGGTGACTAATTTATCCGCAGCTTGCAAAGCATCTTCATATCTTCCTGCCATGCTGCTGGCTACCATGAGAAAATGCACGTTGTGGTTGTAATACATCTGGGGATAAAAACCCTCTACTGGATGATTACGCAGATAGATGTCATCTTGAGCGATCGCTTGCTGATTTGATTGCATGGCTTTGTCATATTCTCCCACCCGAAAATAAATATGTGCAGGCATATGTACCAAGTGTCCAGCAGCAGGAACTAAAGTTTCTAGTCGTTTAGCGCTCTGGAGTCCAAGTTCTGGGTGTAGTGATGCTTCTACTGCATGAATGTAATAATGATTAGCTCCTGGATGCTGAGGATCACGTTGCATGACTGATTCTAAAACAGTCACAATTTCTTCTGTATCTCCTTGGGGTTGGCCATCTTTAGACCACATTTGCCAAGGATGCAAATCCATGAGACTTTCTGCGTACAGTGTGGCTGCATCTAAATCATCAGGATAGCGTTTGACTAAGTTACCCATTGCTTGGGCATAGTCCACCGCCAATTGATACAAATCTGCATCGGGTTTATTAGAGTAACGCTTGGCTAGGGCAGCAATATAAGTTTGTTCTGGGGCTGATGCTTGGGGCGCTAGTGTCAAAGCCTTTTGTATGGCTTCATAGGCAACTTGTTCTCGTTCGGGGTCGATATCTAAGTTAATGTTTGCACCGACACCCAAGGCCATTCCCCAATATGCCATTGCCATTTTTGGATCTAGTTTGGCAGCGTGTTGAAAAGAACGCACCGCTTCATCATGATTGAAGGCATAAATTAAATTTAGCCCCTGGTCGAAAAACGTTTGTGCTGCTGGGTTAGTGGTAGTCACAGCATGGTGGTGTGTTCCCAGTCCAGAGATCACATCATAGGGCTGTTTGGTTTGAGCCTGTGCTTTGCTGGGAATTACTAAGGATAGTATTAGTACCCAAATTATTAATAAGTACTTCATACTTTCAATACTCCGTTTCCAACTTTCTGATCTTGTTTAAGTAAATCGGCGAGAAAAAATCCAACTATGTTAAGCAATGTAAAATAATTAAAATTCATTTCGTAGTCAGCGGCTCTAGCCCTTATTTGAGGACTAAAGTCCTCACTACAAACCTTTAATTATTTACTTTGTCCTACTTATCTACATAACAGTTACTGAAAAAGAAGATATGCATCTCTCAAAAGGTAGACGTATGTAGTGGTAGTTGTCAGATATCCCAGGTGGAAAGTTACCAAATTGCTTGAGAAAATTGACACATCGAGTTAAGCTTCCTTAGCGTAACCGCACGCTGTAAACTTAGGCGATGACAAATCAGCCCTCTTCCGTAATTCCCTCTTGCACTTGGAGTCGTTCCATTGGTTTAGGTTGGGACAAACCCTATACTGTCCGCTACGCGAGTAATATTGATGACGGCCCCTGGCATGGAATGCCGTTAGGTGGCTTTGGTGCAGGTTGTATTGGTCGATCTTCCCAGGGAGACTTTAACCTGTGGCACATTGACGGTGGTGAACATACTTTTCAAAATATTCCGGCTTGCCAATTCAGTGTGTTTGAATCCAATGGCTCAGGTTCCCAAGCTTATGCTTTGTCTACAGAATCGCCGACAGATGGAAGTCTGGCAAGTTGGCAATGGTATCCAGCATCCACAGCTACACAACAGACAGGAACTTATCACGCCCTATATCCCCGTAGTTGGTTTGTCTACGAAAACATCTTGCAAGCCCAATTAACTTGTGAGCAGTTTTCGCCTATCTGGGCCAATAATTATCAAGAAACTAGCTATCCTGTGGCGATGTTTGTCTGGAATGCTCACAACCCCACAGATGCACCAATTACTCTGAGTATTATGCTCACTTGGCAAAATATGGTGGGCTGGTTCACTAATGCTTTAAAATCACCCCAGGTGCAAATTCGGGATGATGGTAGTCCGGTTTATGAATATCAACCGCGTTTAGGTGAAAGTCAAGATAATTACAATTATTTAGTTGATAATATCCAACACGTTGGTTGCATTTTAGGCCGAGTTGGCGGACATGAATCAGCAGCAGAGGGTGACGGCAGTTGGTGTATTGCCACAATTAACCATCCCGGTGTAGAAGTATTTCATCATACTCGCTGGAATCCTGTAGGCACGGGGGAAGATATCTGGCAAAGCTTTGCTGCTGATGGTTCTTTGCCTAATTATCAAGATGTCAATCCGGCATCAGAAAATACACAAATTGGGGCGGCGATCGCAGTGCGTTTTACTGTCCAACCAGGGGAAAATTTAGCCATTCCTTTTTCCTTGGCTTGGGACTTTCCGGTAACAGAATTTGCCGCCGGAATTAATTACTACCGCAGATATACAGACTTTTTTGGTCAGGGTGGTAATCAGGCTTGGGCGATCGCTTCTACTGCCTTAGAACAATACCAAAGTTGGCAACAACAAATCCAAAGTTGGCAACAGCCGATTCTGGAACGGGAAGATTTACCCAATTGGTTCAAGATGGCACTATTTAATGAACTGTATGACTTAACTAGTGGTGGAACTCTCTGGAGTGCAGCATCAGAACTTGACCCCATTGGGCAGTTTGCGGTGTTGGAGTGCTTAGATTATCGCTGGTATGAAAGTTTAGATGTGCGGTTGTATGGTTCCTTTGGGCTATTAATGCTGTTTCCGGAACTAGAAAAATCGGTAATGCGGGCATTTGCGAGGGCGATTCCCCACAGCGACGATCATCAGCGGGTAATTGGCTATTACTACACCATCGGCGCAGAAACAACAACAGCAGCCCGCAAGATTGCAGGTGCAACGCCCCACGATTTGGGCGCACCTAATGAACATGTGTGGGAGAAAACCAACTACACCTGCTATCAAGACTGCAACTTATGGAAAGATTTGGGTAGTGATTTTGTATTGCAAGTATACCGAGATTTTTTACTCACTGGTGCAGATGATGTGCAATTTTTAGCAGACTGCTGGGAGGCGATCGCCCAAACTCTCAGCTATCTGAAAACTTTCGATTTAGATAACGATGGCATTCCCGAAAATTCTGGCGCACCTGACCAAACCTTTGATGATTGGCGGTTACAGGGTGTGAGTGCTTATTGTGGGGGGTTGTGGTTGGCGGCTTTGGAGGCGGCTATCGCTATTGGTGAGGTTTTGTTAACGAACCACAGAGGTACGGAAAATACTGAGGAATTAGTATCTGTTTATCAGGATTGGTTGGAACAGTCGCGCCCTATCTACCAAGAAAAGCTGTGGAATGGTGAATATTATCGTTTGGATAGTCACAGTGGTTCTGATGTGGTGATGGCGGATCAATTATGTGGCCAATTTTACGCCCGACTTTTGGGATTACCGGATATTGTACCAAGCGATCGCGCCTTATCTGCTCTAAAAACTGTTTATGAGGCTTGCTTCCTCAAGTTCTGCAATGGTCAATTTGGTGCAGCTAACGGTGTTCGTCCCGATGGTTCACCAGAAAACCCCAAAGCTACCCATCCTCTGGAAGTTTGGACAGGAATTAACTTCGGACTAGCCGCATTTCTCGTACAGATGGGGATGAAGGATGAAGCTTTGCAGTTAACGGGCGCTGTGGTGGAACAAATTTATGAAAATGGGCTACAATTCCGCACGCCTGAAGCTATTACCGCCTCTGGAACTTTCCGCGCTAGTACTTATTTGCGGGCGATGGCAATTTGGGCAATTTACCGAGAAATATGTATTAAGTGATATGTAAATCCGGTTTTTGACTCTAGTGGACTGACACAGCTAAAATGTTGCAATAGCTTGCGTGGCGTAGCCATACGCTGCCCGAACTACAAGAGTTATATTTATCACATCATTTTAGGCTTGTCAGTCCAGTATCTTAGCCCTATTCACTAGCTAACTCCTTTAATCTTTGAATTAACCTACCTGTTGGAATTGGCACAAAAGACTGATTATTTTTCTTGCCTAAATTAGCATTAACTTTTTGTCCTTCATTTCAACCAATAACTATGTCGCTACTCAACTACTCAACACGCTTGACTTCAAACCCCCGCAAACCTTCAGGTTGTTCATACTCAACCACAACATCTTTGACTACCGCAGCAGGTGGGCCAGTATGACACCAGCGAATCATTTCTTCGACAACCACTTGCGCCCCTTCAAAAACTGCCTCCACCCGGTTATCCGGGAGATTCCGCACCCAACCTGTTAACCCCAACTGGCTGGCTGTATCGACAGTAGCATAGCGATAACCCACCCCTTGTACTCGACCGGAAATGAATACATGGGCGCGTACAATCTTTGGCAATGGTGTAGAATTTTGCATTGACTGGACTATGCATTACGATTTCCAGTCTACCTGCTTTGTGGATGCATTATCGAGTTTTTCTCACTAATACGTCTGCTTTTGACGGATAAATCTTTCAGCAGGCGTAGATAGAGATAAAATCGTTCCTCTGTTTGGGAATCTACCAATGTCAGAAATGTTTAACACATGAATTGTGAATTTTTAGTTGCTTATGTTTAACTTACCACCACTCAACACAGATACTATTTGGGCAATTCTCAATGATCAAATTGATGATGCTACAGTCAACCAATTAGTATGGCATTATTTAGGCTATCGCTATGACTATTCAACTGATATATGGGATAATAGCGAAGTTGCGGCAGAATGGCGAGATGAGTACCCACAACCACCTGATTTTATTGAAAATCGTCCACCAACAGTCAAATTAACTCGTTCTATTCCTCCAGCCAATAAACAAATAGCTAAAGAAAAGCTGGGTTTCAAGGGTTATAAAATTGGTGAATTTGGGCCTAGGCAAACTCGCAGAGCTACAGCGGCAAATTGGTTATTAAGTTATTGGGAAGATCATATTAATAAAGCTGATTGATTGCATTAGTAAATATTCCGATTAAATTTTTTCGTTAACTGCATACTTGCTTTTGTTAAATATAAAAATATCCCCGAATTTTCAATAAAGCGGGGATATAATATTTTCGGTGTTTGCAAAAAATAATTAAGGAAATTTTCGTTATCTTTTGATTATTTATGCCTAATGACAGTAGCTACTTATTTATAGTTTGAGCAGGGATAATCTTGGCACTTAATGGTAAATAAACAACCTAATTTAAGTACAACAGAATCCCACTCCAGATAGAGGAAACAATTCACTAATTATCTCTTAGGACTGATTTGCAAATTGATTTTTTGATTAGAAAATATTTATATCTACATTTTATCTTCCAAACATTTTTATGGCAAAGCCTATTGAGTTTAATTTATTTGCACCTTATAACAAAGGAGCTACCTTAAAAGGCAGTTTTTCTGATTGGCAGGAAATCCCCATGAAAAAGGGCGAGGATGGCTATTTTCGGACAACTGTGGAACTCGAAGATGGTGTTTATCAATATAAATTCCGGGTACAATCAAACTCATGGTTTTTTGAACCAGAAGAGTGGGTTGATGTTACAGATCCTTATGCTACCGATATTGATGAATTGAGTGGTGAAGATAACGGTGTTGTCCGGATTAAGGATGGAGCAAGAATTGTTGATACATATGTTTGGAAACACGAAGATAAACCCTTACCTCCTGACCATGAATTAGTAATTTATGAATTGCATGTGGGAGACTTTTCTGGTGGAGAAGATGACCCGTATGCCCGTGGTAAATATAAACATGTAATTGAAAAATTAGATTATTTGTGTGACTTAGGAATCAACGCTATTGAGTTGATGCCTATTAAAGAATATCCTGGGGACTATAGCTGGGGCTATAATCCGCGTCATTTCTTTGCCACTGAATCTAGTTACGGTTCTAGTGCTGAATTAAAGCACCTCATTGACGAGTGTCACGGTAGAGGCATTCGTGTGATTATGGATGGCATTTATAACCACTCAGAGGCATCAAGTCCATTAACCCAGATTGATCATGATTATTGGTATCACCATTCTCCGCGTGATCCTGATAATAACTGGGGGCCTGAGTTTAATTATGAACACTATGACGAAAAATTAGATACTTACCCAGCACGGAAATTTATCGGTGATACGATCCGTTTTTGGATTGAAGAATATCATGTAGATGGTATTCGCTATGATGCCGCTCGGCAAATTGGCAATTATGATTTCATGCACTGGATTGTTCAAGAAGCCAAAAAAACCGCTGGTACTAAGCCTTTTTATAATATTGCCGAACATATACCAGAAACAAGCGATATCACCAACGTAGATGGCCCAATGGATGGTTGTTGGCACGATAGCTTCCGTTATACCATTATGGTGCATATTTGTGGTGATACTTTTGATTTAGAAAGTCTCAAAGATGCCATCGATGCTAAACGTCAAGGTTTCATGGGTGCAACCAATGTGGTGAATTACCTAACTAACCATGACCATGAACGGACTATGTTAGAACTGGCTAATCGTGATATTTTTGATGAAGCAGGTTTTAATCGGGCTAAATTGGGCGCAGCTATTCTCATGACATCAGTTGGTGTGCCTTTAATTTGGATGGGTGAAGAATTTGGTGAATATAAACCTAAACAACCAGAATCATCTAAAATCGATTGGACGCTGCCAGGTAATGATTTAAATCGTAGCTTGTGGGATTACTATAAAGGACTAATTCATCTACGGAAAAATAGTCATGCCCTTTATACAGAAAATGTTGAGTTTATTCACGAAAATGTAGAAGCTAAGGTACTAGCTTATAGCCGCTGGAACGATGAAGGATCTCGTGTTGTGGTTGTGGCGAATTTCTCTGACAGCTTTTTAGCTGGTTATCACATTCCTAATTTTCCTTGTGGTGGTACATGGCATGAATGGACGGGTGATTATGATGTTGAAGTAGGAGATGATGGCATCATTACAGATTTAGGGCCATACGAAGCAAAGGTTTTTGTATGGCATTAATATAGCGGGTAATAGAGAGTAGGAAGGATGTCCTCAGATACCTAGTGAATGTAATAAAATACACCAGCACCACCACGTCATTTTTATAAACAAGTTAAGGGGGAAGTCTTTCCCCCTTTTTTCAGTCATTTTCAGGCAAAAATAGCAGATTGTCGGGGAGAAACTCCTGTAAGTTATGAAAAGAAAACAATTATAGATGGCACTTTTATTTGATTTTTGAAATACTTTTAAGTTGGCTTTGCCTACTAGAACCTAGATATACTGAGCTTTACCCAGCTTATTGAAACTTTTTTACATATCCCATTGAGGATTGCCATATCAGTATTTATTGACATACTTAAATATTAGGTAATTAGAAATTTATCAGACAAAAAACCTAGGTATTTTAAATTTATATAAGTTGATGTTGTACTTTTGATTTAAAATATGTATATCAATTTTTGCTCACAAGTGAAGTAGCCACAACTACACGAAAATTTTCTATGCATAATAAATTATTTAACACTAACATTAAGAACTCTCACGTATTATTAACACCCAACGAAGTCAAAGCAAAATTACCTTTAACGAAATTAGCGGAACAAACTGTCTTGAAACATAGACAGGAAATAAAAAATATCTTAGATTTTCAGGATCACCGAAAATTTGTAGTAGTTGGCCCTTGCTCAATCCATGATACACAAGCAGCTATTGAGTATTCCCAGAAGTTGAAAGATTTGTCTGAACGAGTTAAAGATAAACTGCTACTCATTATGAGGGTGTACTTTGAGAAACCCAGAACAACTGTAGGATGGAAAGGATTGATTAATGATCCAGATATGGATGATTCTTTTCATGTAGAAAAAGGATTGTTGACTGCACGTAGTCTCTTATTAAAAATAGCAGAATTAGATTTACCCACTGGAACAGAAGCATTAGATCCTATCATTCCTCAATACATTAGCGAATTAATTACATGGTCTGCTATTGGCGCCCGAACTACTGAATCACAAACTCATCGTGAAATGGCCAGTGGACTTTCAATGCCTGTGGGTTTTAAAAATGGTACTGATGGGAATATTCAGGTAGCTTTAAATGCTCTACAATCAGCGAAAAGCCCGCATAATTTTCTAGGAATTAATCACAAGGGACAGGTGAGTGTCTTTGAAACTAGGGGAAATCCCTATGGTCATGTGATCTTACGAGGCGGTAATCAACCCAACTTTGATGCTGCCAATGTCCAATTAGTAGAAGATAAATTAAAGGCAGCGAATTTATCACCCAGGATTGTCATCGACTGTAGTCACGGTAATACCAATAAAGACTATAAACTACAATCCAGTGTTTTGGAAAATGTGATTCAACAAGTAGTTGATGGTAATACTTCCATAGTCGGTGTGATGCTGGAATCCAATTTGTATGAAGGCAATCAACCTATGAATTGTAAGCGAGAAGAATTAAAGTATGGAGTTTCTGTAACTGATAAATGTATTAGTTGGGATGAAACAGAAAAAATTATTTTAGCTGCTTACGAAAAACTAAGATAAGGAGATTAGGACTTACGCACTCGCTACGAAAATCAAGGCTTTGAGATTGCTTCCCTAGGGTCGCAATGACGAAAATACGTGGTTGGTTACGTAAGTCCTGGAAATAAGTAGGTAAGCACAAATAAACGTAACTATGTAACAGAATGTAAAACCCCCAAAAACATTGTGATTGCTAGAGCCTACGGCACGCTACGCTCTAAGTGAAGCTATGCCTTTAGACTTTAGGTTAGGTTGGTAATGACATACATTTAAATTTTCGTGCCGACCTACTTCTAGTTTTTTACGGTATCTGGAAAACCTCTCTTTAAATTTTATGAGTTTTTCTGTGATGAGAGGCCACACAAAGCGGTATATTCATCTAAGGCAGCGTCGGAAGTAAGCAGTGCCAAAAATCATTATTATTCTCAACGGTAAGGGAGGAGTCGGTAAAACGACTACCGCAGTTAATCTGGCTGCACAATTTGGGAAAAAAAGCAAGGTAATTCTCATTGATGCAGATATTCAAGGTTCTGCCAGTTGGTGGGCAGGGCGTAATCAGAATGGCATGGATTTTGATCTATCCCAAGAAAGTAATCCGCAACTGTTAGGTGATTTAAGAAAGATAACAGGTTACGATTTAGTAGTGGTGGATACGCCCCCGGCGTTGCACTCTGAAGCATTAGTGACAGTAGTAGCGATCGCAGATTATCTAGTTTTACCTACACCACCATCTGCTATGGATTTAGCGGTTCTTGTTGAGACAGTCAAGACATCCGTTAGACCTGTGGGAGTTCCCCATCGGGTACTGCTAACTAAAGTTGATGCGAGAAGTGTGGGCGAAGCCAGAGAAGCACAAGAAACTCTATTGCGGATGGGAATACCTGTTTGTAAAGCCTTCATCCGTACCTATAAAGCCCATGAAAGGGCTGCACTGGAGGGTGTAGCGATTACTCAATGGCGAGGAAAGAATGCGCGGGAGGCGGAGTTAGACTACCGCCGTGTAGCTGATGAATTACTGCTTGATTGGAGAAAATAATGGTTAAGAAACGTCTTTCTGATTTAATACAAGAAGAAGCACAAAAATTGACACCGAATGAAAATGAATCTGTGATTGAAGTTACAGCGCAAGAAGTTACTGAACAAGAAGTTACTGAACAAGATACTTCAGCCGCAGCAGCATCACCAACGCAGACACCAGAACCAACTGCTGCAAAACGCACGGTTCCTACTAAGGCTGATTTGGAAATTATTATCAAAGAGTTAAAAGAAACTTTAGAAAAAAAGCAAGACAAGGAAAAATCTCTTCAGCAACAAATTGCAGATTTGCAATCAAGTGTGTCTGAACAAAAAGCCTCCACAGAAAAATTGACAAAAGAACTGCAAGAAGCTAAAAAAGCAGCAATACACCTGGCCGAAGCTAATTCTCAACTCATAGAAGAAAATAATTCTTTGAAACAAGAAAAAGAAAAAGAAAAAGAATTATTGCAACAAGAGAAAGAAAAGAATTTATTGCAACAAGAAAAAGTGCAACAAGAAAAAGACAATAAATCCGCAATTCAAGTCAAAGAAAAATATGACCCAATGGGCTATAGAAAATCCCACCGTGTACCAGAACATTTGTTAGAACGTCAGAAAGAAGAAGACGATTTTGCCGCTAATACTTGGTTATACGACTAGGTAATTCGGACTGCGTGGTGATTATAGATTAATAGTTACGTGGGTTTGTAGTAGGCGCTTTAGTGCTGACAATATTGACAATATTAAGGACTAAAGTCCTGACTACGAACAAATTTCCGAAATTCTAAAATATGTTGTGCGGTTATGTGTGGTTGTTCTAAATGTGGGACATGGCCGGAATCTTGAATCCAGATTAGTTGACTGTGGGGAATTGCTCCGGCAAATTTCTTGGCATCTACTGTACCTAAAATCTGATCTGTATCACCCCACAAAATTAAAGTTGGTGGCACAATTTCTGCAAGCTGCTTCAGTTTAAAAGCACTGTAGCCGCCACTTTTGGTGAAAGCAATCAAAGCTTGATGCCAATTGGGCATTTCTAAATGTAATGCAGCACATAATTGAGAATCAAGCGACGCTAAAAGCTTATTTTTGTAAGCAGTGCGGGAAATGCGATCGCGTACTTGGGGATTACGCAAAAAATTAGCTGCAAAAGCATCCAATGGCGGAAACATCAATTTGCTTAATGGTGAACCGCCTTTCAACCCAGCACTGTCTATTAAAACTAGTTTTTCTACTACTTCTGGGTAAGTCAGGGTGAAATCAATCGCGGCTGCACCCCCCATTGAAGCACCCACCAAAATTACAGGTTGGTTAATCAGGGTTTTCCAGAAATGATACAGATGAGTTTTAATGGCAATGGGGCTAAATTGTAAGCCTGGGATTCTGTCTGTAAACCCAAATCCCAACAAATCTACTGCCCAGGTTTCATTATTCTCTGCCAGCAATGGCAAAAGGCGACGAAATTCTAATACGGAACCATCGAAACCGTGAATTAATAAAATAGGTGTACCACCATCACCTTGTTTTACATAGGTAGTGGTAATGAGTTGATTAATTAAAGGGGTAGCGATCGCTTGACTTTGAATGCTTTGCGCCAAGGCGATGGAGGCTGGTTCTGTCAGTTGCCCAACTGTGGGAGGTAAAAAACTAGGAAACATAATTTTTAGTTTACAGTAAGCGGCTGACAGAAAATTTTGCCAAATGTCAAAATTGGTACGAAAGCCTCGTACAATTGATATCACTTCATTTTTTGACTCAGGAGCTAATGCCATGCCAATGGCGGTTGGCGTAATTGAAACCTTAGGCTTTCCTGCTGTGCTAGCAGCAGCGGATGCAATGGTAAAATCTGCCGCAGTCACAATTGTGTATTATGGTCAAGCTGAAAGCGCTCGGATGTTAGTCGCTGTTCGGGGACATGTTGCTGAAGTTAAAACAGCAGTAGCAGCAGGAATAGCCGCCGGAGAACAAGCTCATGGCGGTCAAGTAATCACCCACTACATTGTTCCTAATCCCCCAGAAAATGTGGAAACCATTCTACCCATCCACTTCACCGAAGAATCTGAACCCTTCCGTATGTTCTAGGCAAATTCGCCATTAAACTACGTAGCAAAGCTGCGTATAATTCATCGATTGCGCCACATACGTTTTTCATACAGGAGATTATTAATGTCATTACAGGCCGTTGGAGCACTTGAAACTAAAGGTTTTCCTGCTGTACTAGCAGCAGCAGATGCAATGGTTAAAGCTGGTCGAGTCACCCTTGTTGGTTATATCAGAGTGGGTAGCGCTCGTTTTACAATCAATATTCGCGGAGATGTTTCTGAGGTGAAAACTGCTATGGCTGCTGGTATTGAAGCCGCAGAAAATGTTCATGGCGGTACTCTAGAATCCTGGGTAATTATTCCCCGTCCCCATGAAAACGTCGAAGCTGTTCTGCCCATAGGTTACACAGAACAGGTACAACAGTATCGAGATTCTGTGAACAATCCCATTGTGCGCTCATCTAACAGGTAAATAAAATAGACAATAAAAAAAGCAGTCCACCTACAAGAGAAAACCACTGCGGTGGGTGAATTTCCCGACTTACGCGGACTAGCTTCAGGTTGTGTTAGGGTTTCCACCTCCCCTGTAATCCCAAAATTTTTGTCCGAAGTATGGCTTAAAACCTTACTTCGGGGTCAAAAGTTGAAAGTCCACGTGTTAATCAATTAATAAACTTGTGATTAGCAAAGTGAGATTAACTCAGTTACTGCGCTCGGCGCGATCGCCTATGGCACCTCACAACAATAATTACTTTATGTATTTTCACATAGGTAAAGTCTAATTAAGTAGTCATAGCCATCAGAAGTAAATCTCACTTGTCTGACAGATATACGGTTTTTAATACTTAAACAAACTGAGTTATATTAGTAACCATAAAAAATAATCCTGTGGCCAAAAATTTGTATAATATCCACTAAATAAGTTAATTAATCAGGCAATTAAAGACTTGGGACTTATCTAAATTTACCCGTGTAAATACTTACAAAACAACCTCGTCATCTCCCCTGTTTCTCCCCGATTAGTGCGTAATTTAGCAACTATCGGATATCTAAATAGCAATTTGTCATCCTACCCTGCCTACAAAACACTAAGCCTTAGCGTAGTTAGGCAGCAGGTTTGAGATCATCAAGAAAGTCAGATTCCAATACGGTTCACTTAAGAGGAAAAGTAGGTTGGGTTAAGCGATAGCGAAACCCAACAAATCCCAGGAAATGTTGGGTTTCGTTCCTCAACCCAACCTACTCTATTTAAGGTTTTTGGCTCTAACTGAACCGTATTGAGTCAGATTCTATTTTGGTTCCCCGCCTTGTATCTTTTACATTCTTGTTGCAAATTGGAATAGCTGAGTTTAATAGTTGTAGCAATTAAACTCAGTAATAATAAAAGTTAGAAATATTTCCATACATTTTGCATAAAGTTCGTAAATTGCAACGTAATAACAATAGAACAGTTGAGATGTCTTCTTAGAAAAGACAGACTCATGGGTAACTGCCAAATTATAGATTAAGGGCGATAAATGGGGGTTGTGATGCAAACTTTAAAACAGGGTTTCAAGGAGCGCAATCTCGCTATGACAACGGAGGCAGAAAAATTAGCGCAGTATTGGGGCAATCGTCTAGCTACGGATTGTCCCGATGAAAGTATAGCCACCAGAGAAAGTATTGTCCTCTGGCTTTTAGGCAGTGACTGCACACGGTTCGACTTACTCAACCCGAAGGAACTCGATATTGCCAAACAAGCAATGGAATATCGCTGGAAAATTTTACATCAACGCTACTTGGGAACGGGGAGAGAACGTGCTTATCGCAACCTGCTCATGCGCTTGGGAAGTTTAGTTACATTACGTAATAAAATTCAAACATGGGTTTCTTTAAGTCGTGATCGCCAGCGCGGTGTGATGGATGTCTTGCAAGAAGTTGTGCAAGAATTATTGCAAAGCGATAAGTATATGCAGCAGCAAATGGCTTGTATCGCCGAGTTTACAACGGATAAACGGCTACGAGACATTTTGTTATTTGCCAGTATAGAAGAGTATGCTATGCGACCAATACGCAATCAACCACTACTCGTCTATAGATTTGTCAACTACTTACGTCGCACCCAACGTGGTGGCTTAACCCAAGTCCCCACTAATGACTTAATCAAGCTAGTTTCCGAAGAAATACTCACAGATGACAGTGATACTCGCGTAAACTTAGCTGATAACCAAGCGATCGCCGAATATCAGGAAGCACAACAATTAGAAGAACAACAAGTACTGCGGCAGATAGTACAACAAGAATTTGCCGATTATTTACAAGGCAATCTCGGCCCTGAGGCAGTAGAATGGCTGCGCCTGTATCTCCAAGGTAAGTCTCAAGATGAAATCGCCAACAAACTGCACAAGCCCATCAAAGAAGTTTATCGCCTGCGAGAAAAAATTAGCTACCATGCAGTGCGTGTCTTTGCCCTCAAAAATAAACCAGAACTCGTGGATTCCTGGCTGGCAATTTCTCTACAAGAAAATAATTTGGGGCTAACTCAAAATCAGTGGCAGCAACTTCATGAAAAATTAACTCCTCTGGGGCGGCAAATACTCGATTTACGGAAAGCGGGCCACTCCATAGAAGCAATAGCCCTACAGTTAAAGCTCAAAACTCATCAAGTGATGGGCGAATGGACTAAAGTTTATCTGGCAGCCCAATCTTTCAGAACTCAGGAATAATCAGCTATCCCTGAGTTTCAGGGCTAAAGATGTCTGTTAACTTGCCGCTTTGCCTCTACGCACATGAAACTAGTACATAAATATACAAACTACTCAGGTGTTGGGATGTTAACGTTAGGATTTATACATAATTTTATTAGTAATTAATTTAACTTCATTCAGTCAACAAAGTATCTTTATTTACTGTCTGTTATATTTATAGGAAAATAAAATATCCAGAAAAACTCAGTAATTAAACTTATGTTGTCTTCAGAGGGCAAACCAACTGATACAAAAGCACATGAGCAGCAATTGCTACATGGCACTTCCCAAAATTGGGAGCAAAAACGCGAGCAAGTGTTCCAGCTGATTGATAATCTCTTGTCCTTTGAAGTTTGCCTATATCACCAAATAGTACCTTTTGGATTGGCAGACAACAAGCTGCTACTGGGTATGGTTGATCCCCAAGACAGCAAGGCGTTAGATTACCTGCATCCGATTTTGTCTCATCTTAATTGCACAATAGCCCCTGAAGAACTTGCCTATGATACTCACCGCAATATCTTGTCAGCCTACCTGAATTATAAAAATACATCTGACACTGGTACTAGACAGGTGAATGACCAGGGAGCGGATTTAGCCCCAAAAACCAGTGCTGCTAACATTCCATCTGCAACTAACACCTCAGAGAAAATCGCAACTCCACAATCTTCTGAGCATGACCAAAATTTTGATAACTTATTTCCCAGTTCCCATCTGTCTTTGACTGGAAATAAAAAACAAACCGAAGACACTTCCGCCGCAGAATTACTGAGTAAATTAACGGTGTTGCAAGTAGAAGCTCCAGAATTATTCACTCCTGTGGAAGTGCTAGCAACACTAGCACCCAAAAAACTACTACAAGAATTGCTAGGGAGAGTTTTGGGTGGAGGTATAGGCCGCTTGTATTTTGAAAGACAACCCTACCAAGGGAGGATAATTTGGAGTGATAACGGAGTATTGCAGTCAGTCTTAGAAAATCTTCCTCTGTCTGTATTTCAGGGAGTACTGAATGAATTGAAGCGATTTGCTTCTCTACCAGTGAGCCAAATTGCAGAACCCAAACAAGTAGAAAAAGAATGCTTGTATCAACAAAACCGCTTGTTATTACGCCTGCGGGTGATGCCAGGAATGTACGGCGAAGAGGCGACACTACAGGTTTTACGAGGAGCGGCTTTAAAATTTTATCAACAGCAACAGTTGTCCCGTCTCAGTCGTGACGCCTTAGGTATTTCTCAACAACTCAGCTTGAAGTTGCAAGAACTGCACCAAAGACTCCTACTCAATCCTAGCCCCAAATCAGAGCAATTAGAGGCTGTGGAAACTTTAAATAAGTTAGTCAAAAATTTAGACAAACAGATCAAAATACTTACAGACACTGGTGAGATTCCTAAACACAACTAGAAACTATTCTGTCAGTGAAAGCGCTGATTGCGATCGCATACACAATTGTTATGTTGTAATGAAATCTTAGGCTAGTTGATCTAAGATACTTTTTGTTTCACTTATTACAATAAAATACAGTATTTTTACTAAGTGACGGTTACGAAATTTTCATATTAGCCAATTTAATTTTCCACACTTGAACTCATTTATTGTAGACATTACATGCAAACTGAGGTTTTTAGTCAACTTTTTCCCTTACTAAGTACAGCCAGTCCACAGACTTTGGAATGGTTACTTAATGTAGCAATTGAGCATGAATATCCCGTGGGCCGCGCTGTGTTGATGGAAGACGCCTGGGGTAACGCAGTTTACTTTATAGTTTCTGGCTGGGTGAAAGTACGACGCACATCCGGAGATGATGCTGTAGCCCTAGCAATTTTAGGCCGAGGCGATTTTTTTGGAGAAATGGCGATTTTAGATGAATCTCCCCGTTCCACCGATGTGATTGCTCTGTCGCCAGTGCAGTTGTTGAGCATTTCTAGAGAGCGTTTCATTCAAATATTATTTAAAGACCCACAATTACATCACCGGATGTTGCAGCTAATGGTCAGACGATTGCGACAAATTAACCAGCGCTTGCAAATTCGCTCTTCGCCGCCAGCTGTCAAACTTGCTCATACTCTAGTGAGTTTGGGGGAAAGCTACGGACAAGAATCCGCAAAAGGCAAAGAAATTCTCAATATTGCTTTTAAAGATTTAGCAGAAGTGACAGAAATCGGTGTAGACGACACCACAAAAATCATGGACAAACTACATGAAAAAGGTTGGATATCAATTGACAGCGCTAATAATATTATTGATCTCATCAACTTCAAACAGTTGATCAATTTAGCAGGCAAGGTCTAAGCGCGGGTGGAATCGTTGGTGTCAATCAGAATCAGACCTTTAATGACTCAAAATTGCTCTCCAGGCTCATGTCAATTAAGTGTCTTATGTAGGTGATCAGCTAGCTTAGGTAGATATAGTCCAAAATATCAGGATTAGAACACCAACATATTTACGAAATTACCCTTTCTGCATCATGATAAATGTAATGATTGGGATGTGACGTTTATTTAAATGGTGAAAACAAGGGCTATTGGGTATGGGGTAAATTTCAGGCTGATGAAATGTTTTCAGCAATAGATCAAGCACTGTGCTATGTCACCTGCATTTGATCTTTGATATCTGGCAATATATTGCAATTTATGAAGCTGAATTGGCTAAAGTCTAGTTAAAAGCTGAGTCTTGAGGAATGGGTGCTATGAGAAGACGGTACATTATGAAAAAAACTACAGTAAAAGTAAGTTCAGTCTTGAATCTACGCTATTGACTATTGACCACTAACTATTGACTATTAACTATTGACTCAGAATTTATAACTCTTAACTACAGATGACCGAAGCAACAGCACCTCGTATCGAGATTGGCGTCCAGGAAACAGTACCAACGATTCATTATCTGGTAGCAATGCCTCAACCAGAAACACATCTGTTTGAAGTGACATTGCAGCTAATCAACCACTCATCAACAATTCTTGACTTGAAAATGCCTGTATGGACGCCAGGTTCATACTTGGTGCGAGAATACGCCAAGAATTTACAAGATTTTGCGGCTTTTGCCCAAGATGAGCCTCTACCTTGGCGAAAAATTAGTAAAAACCACTGGCAGGTGAATACAAGTGGTGTTTCAGAAGTGACTGTACGTTACCGTATGTTTGCCAATGAGCTATCGGTACGGACAAATCACTTGGATACCACCCACGGTTATTTCAACGGTGCAGCAATATTTTTTAGACTCCCAGGTTGGGAGAGTCTACCTATTAACATCACCGTAGTTCCACCACACCCAGACTGGCGGGTAACGACTTCTTTACCACAAGTCAGCAACCAGGCTCACACTTTTTCGGCAGCCGATTTTGACACTCTTGTAGATAGTCCCTTCGAGATTGGAAACCACCAGTCATATCACTTTGAGGTCTTAGGAAAACCCCATGAACTGGCAATCTGGGGACAGGGCAATTTACAAGCGCAGCGGATAATTGCTGATATCCAAAAAGTTATCCAGGTAGAAGCGCAGATGTTTGGTGGTCTACCCTATGAGCGCTATATTTTTCTGCTGCATTTATTTGCCCAAGCTTATGGGGGTTTGGAACATAAAAACTGTTGTTCTTTAATTTATCAGCGTTTTGGGTTTCGCTCACAGGATAAATACGAGCGCTTTGTGCAATTAGTAGCACATGAATTTTTTCACCTGTGGAATGTCAAGCGCATTCGCCCCAAGGGGTTAGAGGTGTTTGATTACGAGCAAGAAAACTATACACCTTCTTTGTGGTTCTGTGAAGGTACTACAAGTTACTATGACTTACTGATTCCGTTACGTGCAGGTATTTATGATGCAAAGTCGTATTTAAATCATTTGAGTAAGGAAATAACCAGATTTCTCACAACCCCAGGACGCAAAGTACAACCACTTTCCGAGTCTAGTTTTGATGCTTGGATTAAACTCTATCGTCCAGACACCAATAGCAATAATTCCCAAATGTCCTACTATTTGAAGGGAGAAATGGTTTCATTATTGCTAGATTTGCTGATTAGAGCGCGACATGGCAATCAGCGATCGCTTGATGATGTCATGCGGCAAATGTGGTGGAAATTTGGGCAAGCAGAAATTGGCTATACTCCCGAACAGTTGCAAGAAGTCATGGAATCCGTCGCAGGTGTAGACTTGAGTAATTTCTGCGATCGCTACCTTGATAGTACCGACGAGTTGCCTTTTAATCAGTACCTAGAACCTTTTGGTTTACAGCTGCTAGCAGAACGAGAAGAAGAACCTTACATGGGGATCAAAGCCAAAACCGACAATGGCCGAGAGGTAATTAAATCAGTGGAAGCCGGTTCACCTGCACAACTAGCAGGTATTGATGCAGGCGATGAATTGTTAGCTATTGAAGGCATACGTCTGACAGCACATCAATTAAGCGATCGCCTCAAAGATTACCAACCCAACGACACAATTCAAGTAACAGTTTTCCACCAAGATGAACTGCGTACTTATTCTGTCACCCTGACGGCACCACATCCTACTAAATATCAAATAGTTCCAGTCCATAACCCCGATCCCTCCCAGAAAGAGAATTTTGCCGGATGGTTAGGTGTACCCATAGTGACGATGCGTTGATTTGAGGGAGATGGGGAGATGGAGAAGCATTTTTGTTCTTGTCCCCTCGTCCCCTCGTCCTCTTGTCCCCTCGTCCCCTTGTCCCCTTG
>NZ_CAWUDM010000067.1:0-33574 GCF_963920855.1 Nostoc sp. CCY0012
TCAGTCAGACTCCTGGTATACAAGCGGTTCAAGACTTTTCTGCACCACTAAGGGGGGCTAGGGGGGATAAATTCGTGCTTAACATTACAGCTAACTACTTTTCAAAGAACCTCTTAAATGAAACGTTACGGTAATCTTTATCATCAAGTTATTAATTTTGAAAATCTTCTGATAGCTGCTAAAAAAGCCCAAAAGGGTAAAAGATTTCGGGAAAATGTTTTAAATTTTAATGATAATTTAGAAGCCGAATTAGCTCAATTACAAATAGAACTAACTAATCAAACTTATCAGCCTGGTGAATATAGAACCTTTTACATTAAAGAGCCAAAAATTCGCATGATTTCTGCTGCTCCCTACCGAGATAGAGTAGTACATCATGCTTTATGTAATATTATCGTACCTCTGATTGAACCCAGCTTTATCGGTGATTCTTATGCTAATCGTGTAGGTTTTGGTACTCATCGTGCCTTGCGGCGATTTACTCACTTTGCTCGTTCCAGTCGCTATGTGCTTCAGTGTGATATCCAAAAATATTTTCCCAGCATTGACCACGAAATCCTCAAAACCTTGCTGCGTCATAAATTAAAATGTGCAGATACGCTGCGGTTAATAGATACTATGATTGACAACAGCAATGAACAGTTACCAGTAGCTGAATATTTTACGGGTGATAATTTATTCACACCGCTACAAAGACGGCGGGGTTTACCGCTTGGCAATCTTACCAGCCAGTTTTTTGCTAATGTTTATTTAAATAGTTTTGACCATTTTGTCAAAGAACAACTCAAAGTTAGAAAATACCTGCGCTACGTCGATGACTTTGCTTTATTTTCTGATGATTGGAGTTTTTTAGCTGAAGCCCGTTTGCAAGTCATAGAATATTTATCTCAATTAAGATTAAAAATTCATCCTGTCAAAAGTCAGTTATTTAAACTCAAACATGGTGCTAATTTTTTAGGTTTTCGTATTTTACCAGACTGCATCCGGGTACGCTCAGAAAACTTAAGACGAGCAAAACGCCGACTCAAACAAATGCAAATTGACTATATACAGGGTAATATTAATTCAGATTACGTAGCCCAATCGATGCAAAGTTGGTTTGCTCATTTAGAGCATGGCGACACTTGGCGGTTGCGTCAACAGATATTTACTTCTCTTGCTTGGTCAAGAGGGTAGAGAAGGGATGGGCAATTCCGGCTGCTGCGCGGTGGTTCGTGGAACAACAATCCTGAAAACTGTCGTTCTGCCAATCGCAACAACAACAACCCAGACAACGCGAACAACAATATCGGTTTTCGGGTTGTGTGTAGTAGTGTGGCTGCGAGCGCTCTTTTGTACCAGAGTCGGCGGATGTGAATGCGTCGAGCGTGTCAAAAAAGAGTCCAGACCTGTTCCTGTGATATCAGTAATGGTATCCGAAAATAAAACTGAGTTGGGTAGCTTGGTAGGTGTCAAAGCCGAACAGTTGCCCAATTTTTAGCAAGTTTAAAAATTGTATCTGCGATCGCGTGCAGCAATTTCTAAACCTTTTCTACCTGGAAAACTGTAGTTTGTAGTCAATATTATGAAATTGCTTCCTGGTGTCGCAATGACATAAACTCAACTTTTAATGATGGACGAGGTTTAAACTATTAAATTGCTATTTTGGGCAAATTGTTGGTATAAATTAGTATCAATTAGCCCTGCGTCTTCCTACTCCCTACTTTTATTTCCAACTAGACAAGGGCGGAACTTCTACCAATTCTCGACTCAGGTTGTCGTGAATATTACCATTAGTAGCGAGGATTCTACCTGATTCCAACTTAAAGGAAGAACCATCATAGGCGGTGACGTTACCGCCGGCTTCTCGCAATAAAATTACACCAGCCACAACATCCCAAGGTGAAATTCCTCGTTCCCAATAACCATCCACACGCCCACAAGCAACATAAGCTAAATCCAACGCAGCAGAACCGCTACGCCTCACTCCTTGGGTGAGATGGGTGAGATGACAAAATTCTGCATAATTGTTATCAGATGTCTCCCGACGGTCATAAGCAAATCCTGTTACCAGCAGACTTTTACTCAGTTCTGAGGTTTGGGAAACTTTGATGGGATGGCGATCGCGTGTTGCACCTAAGCCATTAGCCGCCCGAAATAACTCATTGTGAAAAGGGTCATAAATCACACCAACTTGCGGTACACCATTAATTAATAACCCGATAGAAACAGCAAAAGCGGGATATTGGTGAGCATAGTTAGTTGTGCCATCTAAAGGATCAATAGCCCAGAGATATTCATTATCTTGATTTCCCAGTTTGCCTGATTCTTCAGCTAAGATGGAATGTTGGGGAAAGTGACGACGCAAAACATCTAAAATCACCACCTCCGAGGCTTTATCCGCAGCCGTGACTAAATCACCAGGGCGACCCTTTTCCGTAATAGCATCTTCTAATTTACCCAAATACCCTTGCAAAACTGCACCCGCAGCCAACGCCGCTTCCGTCGCAATATCTAGAAAAATTTGTAGATTAGTCATTGGTTATTGGTGATTATTAAAAGACAACAGGTTACGGGAAATGGGGAACAGGAAAACTTTTTCACTTCCCCACCTCCCCAATCCCTACAAATTTCGCCGACGAAATTCAGCAGGAGTCAGACGCATGGGTTGTTCTGGGTTCCAAATGCCTTTGCCCATGAGTCTAGCCCATTGTTGGGCGCGTTCTAAGCGCTGGTCATATTTATGGTTAGGCGATCGCCCGACAAATAATGCATATCCTTGTTCTATGACTTGTTCATTCAATAATTTTTCATCTCTCCACACATAAGCCAAAGTCCGCCCAATTGTATCTTTGGTTTCGACATCAAATTCTAGGGTGACGGGTGTTTCTAGATCACCAATTAACTGTTCTAGAGTTTGTCTGGCTTCATCTCCCCAGGGGCTTTGACGCAAATCGGGTGCATCAATTCCCAATAATCGGACTCTAGAAATTAAAGTTGGTTGTTCCCCTATGCCTAAAACTTCTAAACTTTGTCCACTTACCACCCGCGCCACTTTTACTTGAATCTGATTGTCTACCGACTGATTATGGGCTTGACAACTTATTAACAGCAGCAAGCAACCTAAAATAGTTATTTTTCGCGCCCAGATAACTAAGCGCGGCGCCCAAAATTTCCTGTACACCGCTGCTGTAAACCAAATCTTACTCTTCATCTAACGGTAAACCCGCCTTAACTCTCCCTTTAGCAAAATAACGCCCAAACTGAAGTTCATAAACCTCATCCTCATCTTGTGTTTCTACCTCCAAGTCAGAACGGGCGTAACTGACGCATAACAAGGCATAACCTTGACGGCGTAACTCTGGAGACAATCCCACCGCCTCTGGTTGATAAATTTCTCCAGACAATACTTTAACAGCACAAGTTGTACAAGCTCCATTACGACAGGAAAATGGCAGTTCCACCCCTTGTTGTTCGGCAGTGTGGAGAATATAACGGTCTTCTGGTACTGCGAGGTTGTATTCTTTATCGGTGGCGCGATCGCGGACTTTAATTGTGTATGTACGGGACATGATGATTTGGGATTCTGGATGGGAACTTTTAGCTTTAATCTAATATGTCTTTTTATATCTTTGCATTTTCTAGGTTTTCATAGTACAATCGTAAATCGTGGCACCTGGAGAGGTGGCCGAGTGGTTGAAGGCGCAGACCTGGAAAGTCTGTTATGCGGAAACGTATACGAGGGTTCGAATCCCTCCCTCTCCGTTTTTCAACTGAATATTCAATGTATTGTTTGCAGCTAGGTCATCTGAGGTGATAGAAAAGTACACAAACTCCGAAATTTCCTCTAAAAACTGCCCGTGTCTGACACTAAGATATGAATATTTTGCACAATGCGTCCGCATTTCCAGTAAAATTGCTGTATTCTAGTTTTTGCTGAGTAACTTTTTCAACAATAAACTTTATAATATCTTTTTGCGGATCTCTCTAAAGATTCTTGAAACACTACATTAGTATCTTTCAGAATCGATGTTAAGATTTTGGCTTTTTCAATCTGTAGTTTTCCACCCATCCCTATAAATATGAAACTAATCAAAAAATCGGAAAAACTCCTCCTCGATAAAATAAAAACCTTAGAGGAAGAAGAAGAACAAAGTCTACAAGCGGATGCAGATACTTTGCATTCTCTAGAATCTCTACTAGAAGACAATCAACAATTGTATCTAGATAATCAAGAACCAAACTATATTCCATCCCGTGACAATCCCATAGTCCGGTCTGTTGGTAACTCAGGTTGGCAAGTTTCTGATATCTGGAAGGATGTGAGAGTAGATACTTTCTGTAGTTGATCAAATTGTTAAGTAATTAAATTAATTAAAATTAAAATACTCTCTTAGTACATAGTGAGTGTTTTAGTTGTCAACACCAGGGTTTTAGGTAACTAAAGCCCTTTTTTTGTTGGCGTTGGAGTGTATTTATGCCGATCACCTGATGTGTCCTCAAAAGAATTTTTTTTAGGAATTTTTTGCTCCTCTGGTTTTTTTGGTGTTAGGATCTACCACTATAGATAGATTAAAAGTGCTGTAGCTGTGAAAAATAAGCCAAAACCAAGGATCGCTTTGTTGCGTGAGAAAGCAGGGCTAACCCAGCTTCAATTGTCACGTCTTGTGGGCGTCACTGAAAGCACTATCCAAAACTGGGAAAGCGGTAGGACTGGGACGGATCATATTGAAAGAATTATTAGGTTTTGTAAAGCCTTAAATTGTCAAGTTGATGACTTAATTGATTACATGGGTGATTCATCAGAAAATTCCTTAACGGAACCAGGTTCGTTAAATGAAATCCATCATTTGTTGGGTACAGAGGAATTAGCCGCAGATCCACGTTCTGATAGTGAAGTTTTTCAACCGCGAGAAGCAAAAAGTAGTTAAAGCCTGAATTTATTCATGACAATCTTTAGCCAGGGAAATGACATTTCCTGAATGATGATTACTAGTCTGAAATTGCTGCCATAGACTATCAATAGTCACAAATTGATAGCCTTGCTGTAACAATTGAGGAATTAACACTTGAATTGTGGCAGCAACATCCTGTCCACCATAAACCCCATCGTGCAAGACGATGAGTGAGCCATTTTGCACTTGTTTGAGAACACGTTGCACCACAGTTGCTACTCCTGGCCTTTCCCAGTCTACTGGTACAATACTCCACATTACTGGGCGGTAATTCCACTGAATAAATAATTGTAAGGTTTTGGGTGTAAAGAAACCATTGGGAGGACGGACATCACATACTTGTGCGGGTAACAGGTCACAAGCCTGATAAATGGCAGCTTGAGTCTTTTCTAAACTGTCGCGCAGCTCATGTGGAGTCAGCATGGGGAAAGAACGATGATCGTAACCATGTAATCCTATCCAGTGGCCGCGATCGCAGATGGCTTTGGCTATGTCTGGTGAACGGTTGACACAAGCACCCAACCAAAAAAAACTAGCTGGAATATTGTAACGGTCTAAAACTTCCAGGACTTGGGGTGTGTATTCTGGATGGGGGCCATCATCAAATGTTAAGGCAATCTTTTTCAGCGAGCGATCGCCATGCCATAAACAGTTGGGAAAACTCGGTTGCAGAATCCGGTGTACAAATGGCAGAAAAGGAGCTAGCTGCATAACTAAATAAATCCTACTAACCTCCAAAACCAGGAATTAGTCGTTTTAAGGCACGACCAGCAACTTCACCATAGCGTAATTCACCACAGAGAATTTTCCCCATAATGTGAGCGCCAGAGGGACGCTTCACACCCACTTGGTAACCAACATGGGGAAAGCGATAGAATGCGCCAGCTATTTTCTTCGCCCAAGCCATATCACTACCCCATTGTTCATTGAGAGCTTCACTGTATTGTTCTAGGGCGTTGATGTCACCAGCCAGGGCTTGATTAACGAATTGCGCTGCTAGTAACCCGCTAAAAATGGATGGACGAATGCCTTCTGCTGTCATCGGGTCAACTACACAAGCAGCTTCCCCAGCTAAAACGGCATTTTGCGTATGTAGTTTTTGATGACCATCCCATAAACAAAGTGGATGACCGTATTGCTTGCCAAGTTTGATATCTAGCCCAAAGGATTTAGCATATTCATCCACAATTTGCTTGAAGTTTTGGGCTTGTCCGCCAATAAATGTCCCCACGCCAATGGAATAACCATCAGCTTTCGGGAAGTTCCAAATGTAGCCGTTTTTGACTAAACCAAACTCCAAGTGCAGTGTAGATTTGTCAGCGACGACCGTAGGAATTTCTGCCTCTAACGCACCTGCTAGGCGGCGTTTGCGGTCTTGGAAGCCTAGCCATTTTGCCATTGGCCCTTTAGCACCATCAGCGGCGATTAAGTAGCGACCTGTAACGGGGCCATTAACTGTGTCAACTTGCCAATAATCATTGTGAAACTCAATTCCTGTCACTTCTGTTTGGGCGCGGATTTCGGCTCCTTGCTTCTGGGCTTGCTGCACCAGAAAATTATCAAAAACATCACGTCGTACCATCCATACTGGTTCCTGGGTGGAAATTGTCGCCTCTACGGGGTCGCCTAATTGCCAGGTGAAGCGCAGCGAATCCACTTTTGTCGAAATTGCGGGGCTAAAATCAAAGTCAAACCATTGAGCGATGGCTGGTGATACCCCACCACCACAGGGTTTGTATCTGGGTAGGGATGCTTTTTCTAAAACTAAAACTGAGCGGCCTTTTTTGGCCAAATGATATGCTGCTGTACCACCAGCTGGCCCAGCACCCACAATGATGGTGTCGTACATAATAGCTGAATTTGTGTTCCTGAATTATTTGGTTTTTCGCAGACTTGATGGCACAATTTAGAAGTTTTCCTCAACATTTCCATCTGCAATACACAAAGGCTGAAGAATTTTGACATTACTCTTCAGCCTTTATATTTTGATACTACCCTACTCTATTTGCACAAGATACTGCGTTAGACTGTGGAAATGTCTTTTTCTTTTTCTGCCAGTAAATCGTCTATTTTGGCGGTGTATTTATTTGTGAGTTTTTGCAGTTCATCTTGTAGGTCTTTGGATTCATCTTCAGAAATTTCTGAAGCTTTTTCCTGCTTGCGAATCGAGTCTATGGCATCGCGGCGGATATTGCGAATAGCAACACGACCGTCTTCAGCATACTTAGCTGCTAATTTGACAAATTCTTTCCGGCGATCGCTTGTTAAGGGCGGAATATTTAGCCGAATTACAGAACCGTCGTTATTGGGTGTTAAACCTACATCCGAAAGGGAAATCGCCTTCTCAACGGTGTTTAAACTGCCTTTATCGTAGGGCTGAATCA
This sequence comes from Nostoc sp. CCY0012, assembly GCF_963920855.1. NCBI lineage: Bacteria > Bacillati > Cyanobacteriota > Cyanophyceae > Nostocales > Nostocaceae > Nostoc > Nostoc sp. CCY0012. Next base: position 7,319 of record NZ_CAWUDM010000067.1, read on the forward strand.
ATATTGTCGTGGCATCTGGCGTGCTAATATTCGCCAGAGATTTTAAAGACGTGGGTGAACCGTAGTAGTCCACTAAAACTTTATCTAGCAAACTCGCATTGGCTCGACCCGTGCGAATGGTGTTAAAAGAACGTTGAGTTGCCTCAACAGTCTTTTGCATCGTACTCTCAGCTTCAGATAATTTCACAAGAACCTCCCACAAGGGTGCCGATGGATTCTCCCAATACTGCCCGGCGGACGTTACCTCGCACGGTTAAATCAAAAACCAGAATTGGGATATTATTTTCTTTACATAAGGCAATCGCTGTACTATCCATTACCCGCAAATCTTGAGCCAAAACGTGGGCGTAGGTGAGACTGGTATAACGTTTGGCGTCAGGATAAACATGGGGGTCAGCATCGTACACTCCGTCTACCTTGGTGGCTTTGAAAATCACCTCAGCATCGATTTCTGCGGCTCTTAAGGCCGCAGTGGTGTCAGTAGTAAAAAACGGATTTCCTGAACCAGCACCAAAAATTACCACCCGCCCTTTTTCGAGATGACGGATGGCGCGACGACGGATATACGGTTCTGCTAATTCTTGCATAGCGATCGCGGTTTGTACCCGCGTCTGTACCCCTATTCGTTCCAGCGAATCTTGTAGCGTCATGGCATTCATTACCGTGGCAATCATCCCTATGTAGTCAGCGGTGGCCCTGTCCATCCCCGCCGATGCCGCTTTAACGCCACGGAAAATATTGCCGCCTCCCACGACGATGGCTATTTGAACGCCAGTGGCTATCACCTCTGCTACTTCCTGCGCTATTTCTTTGACCACTTCTGGATCAATCCCATAGCCCATGTTGCCCATTAAGGCTTCACCGCTTAGTTTAAGTAAAACCCGTCGGTAATTCGTTCCCATGAAGTCACACTTTATCAAATAAGTTGCAATTGCCTCCAATTTAAGATAGCAGCACAGTGACTATCTATGTCTAGTTCCGCCAAATCAATGAAGTTCCTATGGGTTTGGTTTCAAAGAGGTTAATTGCTTGACCTTTGAACAGAGAGGCGATGGCATTTCGCAAATAATTTTCTCCCAAAAATGATGGATCTTGGGGATGATTGTCAATTTGACCCTTGTATCTTAATATACCGTTTTTATCTATTAGGAAAGCCATTGGCGTTTTACTAGCACCAAAACTGCGAGTCACATCTTGGGTTGAATCCCATAAATAAGGGAAGTTCAACTGGTGACGTTGGGCAAAAGCTTTCATGTTGTCAAAACTTTCAGTCAGATTCTGAGTAGCACTGCTGCCATTGACACCAATTAGTGTAAAACTATCTGCGGCAAATTCCGCTTGAATTTTTTTTAGTCTATCTAAATACAAGCTGACATAAGGACAGTGGTTGCACATGGAAATCACACCAACTGCACAGAACCTCTCTAAATAACGGCTGAGATGGTGTACTTGATTGTCAATTCCAGGCAGCTCAAAATCTGGTGCATAGCTACCAATAGGGGTGTCAATTGTTTCTAGTATATTCATCTTCTATAGCCGGAAGGAACTAGGAACAAAAAAGTCTAGGTGAAATTTAGTACCACTTTTTTGCGTGCAAACCACATTTTAACCAATGCTTGATATGCCACAATTCTATAAATCGATTGCACAGCCGTAAATTGTGAAACTACTGAATCTACTACCGATGATAATTTTCATACACTTAGTTACAGCTATAGTAATCCGCAGTGATTTGTGATGGCTGGTGTCAGCAATAGGCAATCAGGCTATTCAAGTTGTACTGAGTTTTTAGTGTATAGCCCAAGCTACAGCAATACAAATTACATAGGTGGAGGCGTATAGTTTCCGGTAAATAGAAGATGCTGTAGAGACACCGTGTTGTTTTATCAGAAAAATTTTACGATAAATTCACATCACTTCACATTACTCTCTGGATGGTCATTTTCTGAACACAGAAAACAAATCACTCTTACCAATAAAAAAGCATTGGGAATTTAGTACTACATAGGTCTGTCTCATCTTCTCCAGTCCCCAGTCTCCCTGGGATTTATGTTGAGATTTGTAAACATTTTTCCCCTATTTTGCTCCGGAAATTATGAATTAAAGCTACTCTCCGTAATATATAGAAATATTAAGTTAATGATTTTTAATAAAAAAATATTACTTAAAAAGGTAATACGGAGCCACAAAGTCTTTATCTGTATGGATTTCCGAAAAAATAAAAACAATCTAAACCCAGTAAAATCGCTAGACAAACTCGTCAAATGTGTATTTATGTTACGAAAATATCAGGGATTTCTCAGGTATATCCCTTGTATGTAAAGGATTTGAGGTTGATCTTATTCGTGCATCTTATTTATTCATAATTTGTAACAGATAAAAGGATCTATAGCATTGTATAAACATAATCTGGAGGGGTTAAAGCACAGATAAAAGTTAAACAAGGTAATCAATTCATCAAGTTTGCCTGATTCTCATAAATCACCCCAGATTCTCATAATTCCTAGTTCATCTAGTAGTAGGGAAATTTGAGACTAACATGAGAAGCTGTTTGATACTCAAGTCTGTAATTTTAAGCCATCCAAATTTGATAAAACATTGCCAGTTTTAATCCAGACATCTCTCAACTAAGGAATTAGGAGATTAGAGTCCATGACATTAGATGTATTTTCCAAGGTAGTTTCTCAAGCCGATGCCAGAGGCGAATTCCTCAGCAACGAACAACTAGATGCTTTAACAAAAGTTGTTAGCGAAGGTAACAAGCGCTTAGATGTTGTCAACCGCATCACCAGCAATGCTTCCGCTATTGTGACCAACGCTGCACGTAGCTTGTTTGAAGAACAACCCAACTTGATTGCTCCTGGTGGTAACGCTTACACCAACCGTCGTATGGCTGCTTGCCTACGCGACATGGAAATCATTTTACGCTACGTTACCTATGCTGCATTGGCTGGTGACGCGAGTGTACTAGATGATCGTTGTTTGAATGGTCTGCGTGAAACCTACCAAGCTTTGGGTACTCCTGGTTCTTCTGTAGCTGTTGGCGTTCAAAAAATGAAGGATGCAGCAGTCTCTATTGTTAACGATCCTAACGGAATCAGCAAAGGTGACTGTAGCTCACTAGTTTCTGAATTGGCTAGCTACTTTGATCGTGCTGCTGCTGCTGTTGCCTAACAAGCAAAAATAGCCGAGAGTCTAAGCCAAAAATTAGCTCTCCAAGCAAAACATTGAAGAAATAACTAAGGAGATACTGAACTATGAAGACACCAATTACCGAAGCAATTGCAGCTGCTGATACCCAAGGACGCTTTTTGAGCAACACTGAACTTCAAGCTGTTAATGGTCGTTTTGTACGTGCTATTGCCAGCATGGAAGCTGCTCGTGGTTTGACAGCAAACGCTCAAAAACTGATTGATGGCGCTACCCAAGCTGTTTACCAAAAATACCCCTACACCACCCAAACATCAGGCGCGCAATTTGCTGCTGATAGCCGTGGTAAATCTAAGTGCGCTCGTGACGTCGGTCACTACCTCCGCATCATTACTTACAGCTTAGTTGCTGGTGGTACAGGCCCCTTGGATGAATACCTAATTGCTGGTTTGGCTGAAATCAACAGTGCATTTGATTTGTCTCCCAGCTGGTACGTAGAAGCATTGAAGCACATCAAATCTAATCATGGTTTGAGTGGTCAAGCTGCTAACGAAGCTAACACCTACATTGACTATGCAATTAACGCTCTCAGCTAGATAGCGTTTGCCCGGAGAGGGATGCAAGTGCTGGATGTAGTCACCTAGCAGTTGGATCTCGCCCCGGGCATTGTTTTATGTAGGGATAAATAAAAAGCTTTTAGCAAGGCTATGCAGTCGGCAACAGCCGCAGTGCAAATAAATAGGGGAAAATAAAAATGGCGATTACAACAGCTGCATCCAGATTAGGAACAGAAGCTTTTAGTCAAGTAAGTAGAGTTGAACTTCGCCCCAACGCTAGCCGAGAAGAAGTCGAAGCAGTGATCAAAGCCGTTTATCGGCAAGTCTTAGGTAATGACTATTTGATGGCTTCAGAACGTCTCGTCAGCGCCGAATCACTCCTGCGGGATGGTAACCTGACAGTGCGGGAGTTCGTGCGTAGCGTTGCTCAATCAGAACTCTACAAAACTAAGTTTTTTTACAACAATTTCCAAACTCGATTAATAGAACTCAACTACAAACATTTGTTGGGTCGTGCGCCTTATGATGAGTCGGAAGTTGTTTACCACTTAGATTTATATCATAACCAAGGCTACGATGCCGAAATCAACTCTTACATTGATTCTGTAGAGTACCAAAATAACTTCGGCGATAACGTTGTGCCTTATTATCGAGGCTTTAGCAATCAGCCAGGGCAAAAAACTGTAGGCTTTAATCGGATCTTCCAGTTGTACCGGGGTTATGCCAATAGCGACAGCGCCCAAGTAGGTGGAAAAAAATCCCGTTTAGCGCAGGAGCTAGCTAGCAACACAGCTTCATCAATTATCGGGCCATCAGGTAGCAACGATAATTGGAGTTTCCGAGCGTCATCTGATGTCGCGCCGAAGAAGAATTTAGGTAATGCTGTGGGTAAAGGCGATCGCACTTACCGCATCGAAGTCACCGGCATCCGTAATCCTGGCTATCCCAGCGTGCGTCGTAGCAGTACAGTATTTATTGTACCTTACGAGCGGTTGTCAGACAAAATACAGCAAATTCATCGAGTAGGCGGCAAAATTGCCAGCGTTACACCAGCATAAGCAATGGTTCGGTGGTGAGTAGTTAGTCGCTTGAAGTCTTGGTCAAGCAAGTGGCAACTGACAACTAATTAATTCAGTCACAATCAAACAGTAGAGGAGATATAGAAGTAATGTTCGGTCAAACCACACTTGGTGCCGGTAGCGCTTCCTCATCTGCAAGCCGAGTTTTTCGTTACGAAGTCGTAGGCTTGCGGCAAAACTCAGAAACCGACAAAAATAAATTCAGCATCCGTCGCAGTGGTAGTGTGTTTATCACAGTGCCATACAATCGCATGAATGACGAAATGCAGCGGATTAACCGTCTAGGTGGCAAAATCGTTAATATTGAGCCATTGAGCGCTGAAGAAGCAGAAAATTAACTTCCTGGCAATGATAGAACCCAGTGCGGAAGAATATTCAGCAGATAATGCGTTACAGCTAACACCAGAGCTAGCGATCGCCAACCTGCAATCATCAGATTTAAGTCTCCGCTATTATGCAGCTTGGTGGCTAGGAAAGTTTCGAGTTAGTCAACCTGCTGCTGTAAATGCCTTAATTTCTGCCTTAGAGGATGAAGCCGACAGAACAGAACTGGGGGGTTATCCTTTACGACGCAATGCAGCCAGAGCGCTGGGGAAATTGGGTGATGCTACAGCCGTACCAGGTTTAATTAAGTGCTTGGAATGTCCTGACTTTTATGTGCGAGAAGCAGCAGCCCAGTCCCTGCAAATGTTGGGTGATCAAACTGCGGCACCAGCACTCATGAAAATGCTAGATGGGGGTATCGCACAGGCCGTGCAAGTACCAGGATGCCCCCATCTGACCCAGCCCTATGAAGCGGTATTAGAAGCCTTAGGTGCTTTTGGTGACACTAAGGCGATCTCTCTGATTGAACCGTTTTTAGAGCATGAAATCCCCCGCATCCAGTGTGCCGCAGCCAGAGCAATGTACCAACTGACATCTAACCCTACCTATGGGGAACGGTTAGTGAAAATGTTGGATATTGGCGATCTCAAATTGCGTCGTGTGGCTTTGGGAGATTTGGGCGCCATCGGCTATATGGCAGCAGCAGAGGCGATCGCTAATGCCAAAGCAGAAAATAGCTTCAAACTCATCGCCCTGAAAGGATTGTTAGAGCATCAACTCACAGAAGAGTTAGATGCCTTGTCTGTTTCTGATGATGCGATCAGGGTCATGAACTTGATGGATTCACTGTTGTAGTCATTAATAATTCGTAGTTAGTAATTCTTAATTCGTTACGGGCTACGAATTATCAATTACGAATTGGAGCGAAGCGACTTGACTGATGAACTAATCCGTGCCGTCGCCCTGGCAGACACACCAGCAAAAATGGTAACGGCAGTGCAAAATTTGGCAGCCGCAAAAAATGTAGCAGCCATTCCCACCTTAATAGCGGTGTTTGGTTATAACAACCCAGCGGCCGCAACCTTGGCAGTGGACGCATTGACAGAATTGGGAGAAATAGCAGTGCCACAATTGCTAACCCAAATTGATGATTATAACTATGGGGCACGGGCTTATTCGATTCGTACTTTAGCGGCGATCGCAGACCCCCGTGCTTTAGATGTTTTAATCACAGCCGCAGCTACAGATTTTGCCCCTAGTGTCCGTCGCGCCGCAGCTAAGGGATTGGGCAACTTACACTGGCATCAACTCAAATTTCCCGACAGCCACACTGCGCCTAAAAAGGCTTTGGAAACTTTGCTGTTGATTTCTCAAGACTCAGAATGGTCGATCCGTTATGCCGCTGTTGTCGGTTTGCAGGCCTTGGCGAACGTACCTGATTTGCAGGAACCCATCCAAACCAGACTCAAACAAATGCTGGCTACTGATGTCGAAAAGTCGATTCGCGCCCGTGTCCAGCTAGCTAGTAACCAATAACTTGAACCTAATACCATAAAATAAGGCAAAAGTCAATATGTCAATACCACTGCTCAATTATTCTCCTACCACGCAAAATCAGCGTGTAGATGGTTACGAAGTACCTAACGAAGATACACCGACCATGTATCGGTTAGCATCTGCTACCTCAGATACAGACATTGATGCCATTATTTGGGCAGCATATCGGCAAATCTTTAGCGAACACTTAATAATCGAGAGCAACCGCCAATCCTTTTTAGAATCTCAACTACGAAATCGGGCCATCAACGTCCGGGATTTTATCCGCGGATTAGGCAAATCTGAAGTTTACCGCACACAAGTAGCAGACCTCAACTCCAACTACCGCCTAGTTGACATCACCCTAAAGCGGTTCTTGGGACGCGCCGCTTACAACAAAGAAGAAGAAATCGCTTGGTCAATTGTCATTGCTACCAAAGGATTGCACGGTTTCATCGATGCCTTACTAGACAGTGATGAATACCTAGAAAACTTTAACGATGACATTGTACCTTTCCAACGCCGTCGGTTTAAAGGCAGACCCTTTAACTTAGTTAACCCCCGGTACAATTCCTACTGGCGCGATCGCCAAACCATGCAAGCCTTCGGTGGTCGTTCCTTCTACAATGCTCGTACCACTGGTTATTTAAGTAAAGAAGATATTCGTCGGGTAATTCCTGCCAATTTCATGGATATGGCTGGAAAAATGATTACTGGTGAACGCAACTACCAGCGCACAGTAGCTTCAGTCACATCTCAAATCAAAAATATAGAAATTCCCGACAACTCCCGCGAAATTGGTACCCCACAACCAACCGTCAAACCTGTGGCTGTGTCCCTACCTTATCGTTATATTCCGGGAATCAAGACCAACTAAAAAATTAAGTCATTCCCCTGACCTAAAACAACTCACCACAAAAAATTAACCATGACAATCCCTTTATTAGAATACAAACCCAGTTCTCAAAACCAACGCGTTCCTGGTTACGAAGTACCTAACGAAGATACACCCAGAATTTACCGCATCGAAGACTATGCTTATGATGGTGAAGTCCAAGAATTAATTTGGGCAGCCTATCGGCAAGTTTTTAGCGAACATGAAATCCTTAAATTCTATCGCCAAAGTAACTTAGAATCTCAGGTGAAGAATCGAGCCATTACCGTGCGCGACTTTATCCGGGGTCTGGCTAAATCCGAGTCCTTCCGGAATTTAGTGGTACAAACTAACTCTAACTATCGCCTGGTAGAAATTGCTCTCAAACGGCTTTTAGGTCGGACATCTTATAACAAAGATGAAGAAATTGCTTGGTCAATCAAAATAGCTACTCTCGGCTGGGATGGTTTTGTTGATGCCTTGATAGACTCTCAAGAATATCAAACCAACTTTGGTGAGAACATCGTTCCCTACCAACGACGACGCTACAAAGATAGACCTTTTAATTTGGTGACACCTCGTTATGGTGACTACTGGCGCGACAAGTTAGAAGATGCACGCTATATAGAAGGCGACATTAAGAATTTCTGGGAATTAGCCGGTTCCATGTCAATCAGAACCGTGACCTACACACCAGTGAACCTGGCAAACATCCAAATTCCCGATACAACCAGAGAAACGACACCACAAGGAATCCCTCTTTCCATCAATTCCAGTGCCAATTTCCCGGTGCGGTAATTTGAAAAACCAGGAAAGTTAAATAACATAATGCGGGAGAATAAATAAAGCACGAATGAAGGTTGTGAATTATTCAACCTCCTTCAATTTTCCGAGCTAGCTTTTTGTTTAATTTGTTAATAAGAGGAAGAACGCAGTATGTCCCTGCCTTTACTTCAATACAAACCAAGTAGTCAAAATCACCGAGTCAGTAGCTTTGGTGTAGCTGACCAGAATGAAGATACACCATATATCTACCGCACCGAAGATGTCAGTTCCTACACTGATATTCAAAGCATCATTTGGGCTGCCTATCGCCAACTTTTCAGTGAACATGAGATTCTGAAATTTAATCGTCAAAAAACTCTAGAATCTCAACTCAAAACTGGCTCATTATCAGTGCGGGACTTCATCCGCGGTTTAGCCCAATCTGAAGCATTCTATCGTTTAGTTGTCTCTGTCAACAACAACTACCGTTTAGTAGACATTACCCTCAAGCGTTTATTAGGTCGTTCTTCTTACAACAAAGAAGAACAAATCGCTTGGTCAATTGTCATTGGTACTAAAGGTTTTAGCGGCTTCGTTGATGCCATAGTAGACAGCGAAGAATACACCCAAAGCTTTGGCGATAACATCGTTCCCTACCAACGCAAACGTTTAGAAGGTCGTCCCTACAACTTGGTAACCCCCCGCTACGGCGAAGACTTCCAAGAAAGAGAAGGCACCGTTCAAACCGATTGGCGCATTACTTTGGAGAAGTTCTACACTCGCAAGTTCCAAGACAAACGACTTGCCGAAGGCGATCCTCGCAAATATGCAAATATGGCAGCATCAGTCAGTAGTCAAGGCAACTACGCGCAAAGACTCTCTGCATTTGATATTGATTATCTGAGTGCAGTACCTTACCGCGGTGGTAGCAGACGCTAAAATTTAATATCTGATTGCGTGCAATTTTATACTGGGTCTGGTTTTTGCGTTAATGTAACGACGGGTTTACAGATTTTCTGTTAGCTAGTCGTTGTGTTAAGTGGGAACTAGACCCAGTAGCTTTTTGGGCGCTTGATGAATTACCGCCAAAGCACAACCAATAAACGATTGCAGTCATAGCGTCTAGCCTCTATTTTTAATTTTGGTAAATTAAGTTGACTTTTTGTAACAATTTTGTTAAATTTATTTACATAAGTTAGCAAAACAACTCAAACCATATAGAGAAATCTTAAATATCGCTTCTGAGTATTGATGTATCTAAATCGTCATTCTTATCTTCTCCTAATCACGAACCTCGGTTGCCAAGCCGAGGTTTTTTGTTTGGTATGGCAGTTATCAGGGATGTTTAGCGAAAAATTTCGGCGAAAAACTGCTTCATGGCTTGCCACGATCGCTTGGCAACAACTTCGTTATACAGTGATTGTGGAGGATTATTGGCTTCTGGGTTAGTGAAGCTATGCACTGCACCACCATAAGAGACTAATTGCCAATCTACATTGGCTGCTCGCATTTCGGTGGCAAATGCTTGCACTTGTTCATCTGGCACGAGAGGATCATCAGCACCATGTAAAACTAATACTTTGGCGTTGATGTTATTAGCATCCTTGGGGTTAGGGGTATCCAGGTTACCGTGGAAACTAACCACACCGCCAATATTGGCACCGCTACGTGCTAGTTCTAAGACAGCACCGCCACCAAAGCAGTAACCAACGGCTGCAATGCGTTTGACATCAGTTAACGAATTTTGTTGCAAAACTTGTAAGCCAGCGTTGGTGCGATCGCGCAATAATTGTCTATCCTGACGATAAATTGATGCTTGTTTGCCTGAATCTTCAGGGTTCTGTGGTCTAATACCTTTGCCGTAGATATCAGCAGCAAAGGCTACATAACCTAGTTTCGCTAATTCCTCAGTGCGTTTTTTAACATAGGACTGTAATCCATTCCATTCATGCACTACTAACACACCGGGACGCTGACCCTTGATGGTGTCGTCATATGCCAAATAACCTTCTAAAACTGTATTACCGTGTTTATACTCAACAGTTCTAGTTTGAATAGCTGCCAGCACTTGTGTAGAAGTTAACGACAAAACTACAGGCGCAAACAAAACAGGAAGCAGTAATTTCATATCCAAAGCACTCAGTAAAACAGTGATTTGCATTGATTATCTCTGGAAACTAGGCCATCACTGTATAATTTGCCTGACAATATTATTTGTTTTTTTAGTAAAGCTCATCAGGCTTTGTTGATAATTGGGGGCAAAAAGTTAGTTTTTATTGACATTACGGTATTCTCCCACAGCTAAATACGGCTGCGATCGCTACATTAGAAGAAGAAGATACATAAATATATTTATAGGCGACTCACACAAAACCATGAGTGCAAATGTCACTATTTCTCAAAATCCTCTCCTCAAAGGTTCTGGCTTGCCTCCCTTCCAAGAAATTTTTCCAGAGCAAGTAGTACCCGCTTTTTCCGAACTATTGGCAGAACTTGAGCAGAAACTAACCATCTTGGAAGCTAATATCCAGCCTACTTGGAGCGGTTTAGTAGAACCACTAGAAAAGCTGACAGAACGGCTGAACTGGAGTTGGGGTATAGTGAGCCATTTAATGGGTGTGAAGAATAGCCCAGAATCGCGTGAAGCTTATGAAGCTGTACAACCACAAGTAGTGCAGTTTATCAACAAGCTTGGTCAAAGCCAACCCATATATAATGCTCTCAAGGAACTTCGTGCCAGTGATAACTGGGCTACCTTAGAATCAGCCCAACAGCGGATTGTGGACGCGGCCATTAGAGATGCCGAACTTTCGGGTGTGGGCTTAAAAGGAGATGCCAGAGAGCGTTTCAACGCCATCCAAATGGAATTGGCAGAACTTTCCACCAAGTTTTCTAACCATGTTTTAGATGCTACTACAGCCTATAGCTTAACCCTGACAAGCAAAGCAGAAGTTGACGGCTTACCCGATAGCTTACTAAGTCTAGCTGCACAAGCTGCCCGTGCTGCGGGAGCAGAAAACGCCACCCCAGAAAATGGCCCTTGGCGCATTACTTTAGACTTTCCTAGCTATGGGCCATTCATGCAACACAGCACCCGCCGTGATTTGCGCGAAACAATCTACAAAGCTTACATAACTCGTGCTTCATCAGGTGAGTTTGATAATCAACCATTAATTGAGCGGATTTTAGAATTGCGGCGAGAACTAGCCCAATTACTAGGCTTTGAAAATTATGCCCAATTGAGCCTAGCTAGTAAAATGGCCCCCAATGTTGCAGCAGTAGAAGCATTATTAGAAGAACTCCGTAGTGCTAGTTATGATGCGGCTGTGAAAGACTTAGAAGCACTCAAAGCCTTTGCTGCTCATAAGCAAGCACCAGAAGCCCAAGATTTACAACACTGGGATACCAGCTTTTGGGCAGAACGCCAACGGGAAGAAAAATTTGCTTTTACCGCCGAAGAATTACGTCCTTACTTTCCCCTACCGCAAGTTTTAGATGGTTTATTTGGACTGGTGAAGCGGCTATTTGGTGTTATTGTCACTCCTGCTGACGGTGAAGCCCCAGTTTGGTATGAAGATGTGCGCTATTTCCAAATTGCCGATGAAACGGGTAGTCCCCTAGCCTACTTCTACTTAGACCCCTACAGCCGTCCAGCTGAAAAGCGCGGTGGTGCTTGGATGGATGTGTGTATTAATCGCAGCAAAATCACTGACAATGGTGTGACTGCTATCCGTTTACCTGTGGCGTATTTGGTATGTAACCAAACTCCCCCGGTAGATGGTAAGCCGAGTTTGATGACATTCTATGAAGTAGAAACTTTATTTCATGAGTTTGGTCACGGCTTGCATCATATGTTGACCAAGGTAGACTACACCGGGGCAGCAGGCATCAACAATGTAGAATGGGACGCTGTAGAACTACCCAGTCAGTTTATGGAAAACTGGTGCTACGAACGACCCACTTTGTTTGGCATGGCGAAGCATTATGAAACTGGTGAACCCCTACCGGAGCATTATTATCAAAAACTCCTAGCGGCACGCAACTATATGAGCGGTAGTGTCACCTTGCGACAAATTCACTTTAGTAGTGTTGACTTGGAACTACACTATCGTTATCGCCCTGGTCAGGGTGAAACTGTCACAGATGTGCGTCATCGCATTGCTAAAACTACTACAGTCTTACAACCCTTACCAGAAGACGCATTTTTATGTGCTTTTGGACACATTTTTGGTGGGGGTTATGCCGCAGGTTATTACAGCTATAAGTGGGCTGAGGTACTGAGTGCTGATGCGTTTGCCGCTTTTGAAGAAGCTGGTTTAGAAAATGAAGAGGCGATAAAAGCTACAGGTAGACGCTATCGGGATACAGTTTTAGCACTTGGTGGTAGCAAACATCCTATGGAGGTGTTTCAATCTTTCCGAGGTCGTCAACCTAGTACGGTTTCGTTACTCAAGCATACCGGTTTATTGCCAACTGCGGCTTAACGATTTTCACAAAGTAGCATTGTGGTTCTTACTACAATTTTGGGAGGCTTTACCTCCCAAACTTTCTGTGCGGGTTAAAAACATCAGCTTTTAGTAATACAAAAGGAGATCACTTTCTAGTATGCTACGCCGCAGGTGATCCCTTACTCACGCAGCTAGAGCCTGTTCATAAGCAGCTACAATTGCTTTGAATTGATCAGCATATTGATAAATTTCATTCAAGTTATCAATAGAAACTTTATCCAAAACTCTAGTACCATTTGCATCCTTTGAGAAAATTTCCAACTTTTTACTATTAGGGTTATTAAAATACAAACGAGCAATGGGTCTTCTGATATTATCATCTAGCAGAATATTGCAGTAGTTTGTTGTGTCTTTGTATGTAATCCGTGATGGATTTACTACTTGACATAAAACCGACTTAAGAATGTAATATCCCTCACGCTCTTCATCTGTAAACTGAGACTGTTTAATTGCTGATTCTACTTCTAAGACTACTTCTTCTGGTTCTGTTATTACTTGTTTCGTCTTTGAACGTCCTGCGGCTTCGTCTAAAAGGTTTTCAATCTCTTCTCGAATAAATTCCTGAATAGCCCTTCGTGTATATCCAGTAAACTCATCTTTCAATTGCCCTAAAAACCTATTATCAGGACATAACTCTTTGAAAAAATATTTAACAAATTCATCTTGTGGTTCTTCAACTTGCTTTTTAATTAGGGCTTTAATACCACCAACATACTTTAACTCTGACGCGGCTGTAATAGCTTCATCAATATTAAAAAATGATTTGGTTAATTTAGATAATTCACGAATTGCAGATTCATTTAAATTGAGTAAATCTAATTCTAAAAATGGAGTTTTATCCATCTTATTAGATTTTTCTAAATCAGCATAGAACTTATATACTACCCCATCTGTTAAGACACCAATACGAGCTTCAGTCGCCATGAAGTATGCAAACAACTGACTCCACTCACGATCATTCTTAAAATCTGTCCCGTAGCGTTTACACTCCATTAGAATGGCGGGTTGAGAGTTTTGGAATATTGCATAATCTAGTTTGAAATTTGTACTTGCTCCCACATTGGCATCATACTCAGGCATTACTTCATGTGGGTTAAAAGCATCATACCCCAAGATTTGCTGAATAAACGGCATGATAAGAAAGTGCTTTGTTGCTTCTTCAGTTTTGATACTCCCTAATTTTGTAGGAATTGTAGAAGCAAAGGCTTTAACTTGATCAATGAATTCCATGATGCAATGCTCCAAGATTATGGAAATGTGGGCTGTAAAGTTATAATTCACAAAAAATATAAATAAATAACAGTATTTTCAATTACAACCATGATTCACACCTATGTGCTTAATCTTGATGTTCATGGTATTCTCACTCCTGTAGATTTATGTTGCCAGTGCGCGTAAAAATTTGCTGAAGCCCAAATAAATCAGCAACAATTTCTGGTAAAAATACGAATCTGGTTGGAGAAGAAACCAGGATAATAACGCATAATTAACATTTAAAGCTTTAAGCGATCGCCATCAGCTACAAGCTGAGATGGTAAATTCTGAAGGCTTGTGATTCAACGTAAGTAATTGACTATGAATACAGCAAATATTGGGCCAGCGATACGTGTAGGAGTTTTAGGTTTCGGCGGACTAGGACAAGCAGCCGCTAAAGTCCTAGCTGGTAAACGGGAAATGATTTTAGTCGCAGCCGCAGACCAAAAAGGCTACGCATACTCTACCGAAGGCTTAAATCCCGAACAATGCATTAAAACCTACCAATCTCAAGGTTCCGTTGGTTATTTAGAACCAGTTGGCACATTAAGCAATAACAGCATTCAAGATTTAATTGCTACCAGTCAACCTGTAGATGGGTATTTCCTTGCTTTACCCAACCTGCCAAATGATTTTATTCCCTCGGTAGCCCAAGCGTTTATTCAATCCGGTTGGCGGGGTGTTTTGGTAGATGCTATTAAGCGTACTAGTGCCGTAGAACAACTCCTGGCGATGAAAGCAGAACTGCAAGCAGCCGGCATTACCTACATGACAGGATGTGGTGCAACACCTGGACTATTAACCGCCGCCGCCGCTTTAGCCGCCCAAAGCTACGCCGAAATTCACAAAGTAGAAATTACCTTTGGTGTAGGGATTGCCAACTGGGAAGCTTACCGCGCCACCGTTCGGGAAGACATTGGACATATGCCTGGTTACACAGTAGAAGCAGCTAGGGCGATGACTGACGCAGAAGTAGAAGCGCTACTAGATAAAACCAATGGCGTGCTGACCTTAGAAAATATGGAACACGCCGATGACGTAATGTTAGAATTTGCCGGTATTTGTTCACGCGATCGCGTTACAGTTGGCGGAGTAGTGGATACTCGTAATCCCAAAAAACCCCTCAGTACTAACGTTAAAGTTACAGGACGCACCTTTGAAGGTAAAATCTCCACCCACACCTTTACTTTAGGAGATGAAACCAGCATGGCAGCCAATGTCTGCGGCCCCGCCTTCGGCTATCTCAAAGCTGGTCAACAACTACACCAGCGTGGTGTTTACGGTATCTTTACGGCTGCGGAAATTATGCCCCAGTTTGTGAAGTAAGAGGCTAGGGGCTAGAGGTTAGCCCCTCCTCACTCTCCTCAACCAACCATTGCGTCTGCATAATAAATGGTAGTTCCGCGCCCACAAGACCCCGTTGGATACGTTCAGATGTTTCACCAAAAAGTACAAATAGCGGATATATACTATTAGCCCCTTCACTTAAAATATGACTGTGGCGGTGAGGCATCAACCACTCATAATCCTTATCCAGCAAAACTTGAGTTTTTCGCCAACGTCCTAATAAATCAGAAAAATCTTCGTGGGGACGATGAATAAAAAGTAAAATTTCCACTCCAGTTTTGATTTTCCACTCAGGATCGCACATTAAAATTGCCACATCACAGGGTAGACAAGTTGCCTGTAAATCTGTAGCGCTGCGGAGACGGACAATAGGCAGGGGAATGGTAATTACACTCTCATCTGGACGACGCAGACTAGGAATCATTTCTAAATATGGTCGATGCTCCTTGAGTAAGGCGATCGCAGCTAAATTATTACTATACTCTGCCAAGCTCACTTCATAATCAGATTTTTGCACATGCATAGCTCATTAAATAAATAATTAAAAGTTTGTAGTGAGTTAGCGCGGTCTTGGGGGTCTCCCCCATGAGCGACTAACGAACTCGAAGAGTGAGGACTTCAGTCCTCCGTTTTATTTGAGTATTTGAGAGATATTGCTGTTTACGCTGCTTGATTGAATTTAAAATGGATAAAGTCGAGATCAGACCCTAAAAATAAAATTTCCCACTCATAAATTAAGAGTTAGGAATAAAAACTTTTAACTCCTAACTCTAAACTCATAAATTCTCATTACCTATCCCAAAGTTTCAAACACTTTAAACATAGGCAAATACATTGCTAACAAAATCGTACCCACCATACCCCCTAAAACCACAATCATCAGTGGTTCCAAAACACTAGTTAGTGCCTTAACAGCCTGTTCAACTTCATCTTCATAGAAATCAGCAATTTTCATTAACATCGCATCTAATTCACCAGTTTCTTCGCCAATACTAATCATCTGAATTGCCATAGCCGGAAACACTTCATCTTTTTGCAAAGCCAAGCTAATCACTCCACCTTGTTGAATGTCTAAACGTGCGCCATCTATGGCGTTAGCAACCACTTGGTTTCCTGATGTATCCCGCACAATTTCTAAACAAGTAAGAATCGGTACACCTGAACGAGTCAGAGCGCCAAATGTACGACTAAAGCGCGCAACCGATGATTTTTGGATCAAATCACCAAACAAAGGCATTTTTAAAGAAAGACGGTCAATAGTTATCCGACCCACTGGTGTTTTGTAATATTGCTTATAAGCAGTTACAAATGCTACGAAACTACCAATAACCACGAAGGCCCACCAACTTCTCAATATTTCACTACACGTCATTAAAAATTGGGTAAGGGCTGGTAATTCTGTTCCCAAATCTTTAAAAATGTTGGCAAAAATGGGAATGAGAAAAACAGTCATACCCACAAAGATAGCCGTTGCTAAAAATCCCACAACTACAGGATAAGACAAAGCTGATTTGATTTGGTTCTGTAATCTGGCTACATCTTCTAACAACTTAGCCAAACGATTTAGTACTTCATCTAAAACACCACCAACTTCACCAGCCTGAATCATACTCACATACAAACCATCAAAACAGTCAGGATGTTTACGCATGGAATCTGATAGATTCATCCCACTTTGCACATCATTACTAATGTCAACCAGTGCTTGTTTTAATTTAGGATTGCTACATTGTTCGGATAGTACCCCTAAACTTCTGACAATTGCTACACCTGCATTCACCAAAGCAGCAAATTGGCGAGAAAAGACAGCTTTATCCTTAACGGATACTTTAGTCATTGACGTTTGAAACTTTTTCAAATCAAAGCTGGCAAGACTTTGAGACTGCTTCAAATCTTGAACCACAAAACCCTGCTGTCTAAGATTGGTACGGGCTTGTGACAAGGATTCAGCGACAACTTTTTCCCTTCGGGATTTTCCTTGGGAGTCCCGAATACGGGCGACAAATGTTGGCATAAATTATGTAATTCAAAATTAGCTAATGGAAAAATTCATCCAAATTGGCAGTGGGAATTTTGGATTTCAGGCTAGGATGAAAAAATCTAAAATCTAAAATTCACTATAAGTTTAATGCGCTCTAGCAACTCCTTTTGCACCTGTGGGGGGTGCAGCAGTGCCGATAAGACGTTGAATTTCGTCTGGCTTAGAAGTTTTAGACATTGCTGCTTCAAAAGAAATAGTTCCAGCTTTGTACAAATCAGCTAAAACCTTCTCCAAAGTTTGCATACCCAATTTGCCACCAGTCTGGATAGCCGAATAAATTTGTGATGTTTTACCTTCTCGAATCAAGTTAGAAATAGCCGGAGTAACAACGAGAATTTCTTGAGCCATTATCCGACCAAATTCACCAGGTTTAGGATTTTTCTTGCTTACCAAAGTTTGGCTAAATACAGCTACTAAAGAGTTAGATAACTGCACCCGTACCTGAGTTTGTTTTTCATGGGGAAACACGTCAATAATCCGGTCTACTGTTTGTGCAGCCGAACTAGTGTGCAATGTACCAAACACTAAGTGTCCAGTTTCTGCTGCGGAAATAGCCAAAGAAATAGTTTCTAAATCACGCATTTCACCCACCAGAATAATATCTGGATCTTCCCGTAAAGCTGCTTTCAAAGCATTAGCAAAACTCTTGGTATCTTCGCCCAATTGCCGTTGGTGGACTAAACTTTTTACTGGTTCGTAAACAAATTCAATTGGGTCTTCTACTGTGAGAATATGTTCTGCTTTGGTGCGGTTAATTAAGTCAATCATTGCCGCTAAGGTAGTTGTTTTACCTGAACCTGTGGGGCCTGTCACCAGAATTAATCCTCTGGGTTTGTCTGACATTTCCCGCACTACATCTGGCAAACCTAATTTTTCAAAGTTAGGAATTTTGGAACTTAAAGCCCGCAAACAAGCAGCATAAGCACCACGTTCTTTATAAACATTCACCCGGAAACGAGCTAAACCTTTCACACCATAAGAACAATCTAACTCCCAGGTTTGCTCTAGGGTTTTACGCTGGGTATTGTTGAGCATACTAAAAATCAGTCTTTGGCATTGGTCTGCACTCAATACTTCGTCACCAATAGGTGTGAGTTTGCCACTGATACGAAAATAAGGGGGTAAACCTGCGGATAAATGTAAATCCGAGCCACCCATTTCAATCATTTGTTCCATCAAGTCTTCAATCATCATTTCCATAGTTCTCACTCCTTGTTTTATGTGTTGAATCCAAATTCCCTAGTCAAAAGCCATAACTCATGACTATTTCTTAGTCTTGAAAACGAGGTGTCATACAGTAAGGACAATCAAGCCATTCCGGTTGTAATTCGGCCCTACAATTCCGACAAGTAAGACCACTCTTACGTTTGGCCTTTAACTCCGCTTCCAAACCAGTATCAGTAAAGGTCACCCGTTCTACTTCTTCGAGAGTTGTGGCACCTTGACGCACTAAATCCAAACTGTAAGCCAGTAAGGTTTTCATGCCTTCTTCCACGGCGACTTCTTTAATGCGTTCTGTGGGTGCTTCTTGGTTGATTAAAGTTTGCAAATTTTCCGTAACTCGCATAACTTCATAAACACCACAACGTCCCTTGTAGCCAGAACCATTACACTTTGGACAAATCGTCTGATTGTGGGCTTTTGCTTCGGTAATATCTTCTAATGTCAAGGTATTAGCTTTGTAAAAAGTTACGTCTACATCTTGGGAAGCTGATAGACCATAACGAGCTAATTCCTCAGGTGTGGGAGTATAAGGGATACGACATTCAGAACAGACACGCCTGACCAAACGTTGTGCCAACACGCCAATTAAGGAACTAGACACCATAAAAGGCTCAATCCCCATTTCTCCCAAACGAGCGATCGCACCAGGGGCATCGTTGGTGTGTAAAGTAGTTAATACTAAGTGACCTGTTAAGGCAGCTTCAATTGCTGTTTTCGCGGTTTCCTTATCTCGCGTTTCACCCACTAGCAATACATCCGGGTCTTGTCGCAAAAATGCCCGCAAAGCCGTAGCAAAATCTAACCCTTTTTCTCGAATTACCTGTACTTGAGTAATCCCCGGCAAACTATACTCAATGGGGTCTTCGACGGTACTAATATTAATTCCCGGTGAGTTCTTCTCTGCCAGTGCCGAATACAGTGATGTGGTTTTACCAGAACCAGTGGGCCCGGTAACTAAAATCAACCCAAAAGGCTTGCTGACCATATCCTGCACAATCTGCAACGTTTCGGGATTAGTAATTAACTTATCCAATCCCAATTGTGTGGAAGAGTTATCTAAAATCCGCAGTACTATTTTTTCTCCATAGCGACTAGGCAAGGTATTGACGCGGAAATCCACCTTACGACCCTCGAACATCCGCCGGATGCGTCCATCTTGGGGTAAGCGTCGTTCGGCAATGTCTAGATTGGAGATGATTTTAAATCGAGCAGTGACCGCGGCCACAATTTTTTTCGGTAGGGGGTCAAAAGCTTCACTCAATACCCCATCCTTGCGAAACCGAATGCGTAAATTTTCTTCCTGAGGTTCGATGTGAATATCAGAAACCCCTTCATGTAAGGCTTTAGCCAAGATTCGGTTCACAAGATTGATGACTGGGGCATCTTCTGCACCCTTCATTGCTGCCCCTAAATCAGCCTCCATCTCTTCTGGGGCATCTTCTAGATCAAGATTACTGAGATTTTCTAAATCTTGATTAATATCCGTAAATTTTTCTTTTTCTATGTGCTTTTGGCGCACAGCTAATTCATCCAAATATTGGTTAATTAGCTGTTGGTAATCTTCTTGGGTAATTACCATGCGTTGTAAAGCCAAACCCTGGGGGCGCAGGATGCGATTGAGGTCGTCGGAAGCTTCGAGGTTATCTGGATCGACCATTGCCACCAAGACACAGGGCGGGTTTTGATCATCATTTTTGGATAATGGCACCAAGCGATGACGACGACAGATATCCGCTGGTATGAGGGTTTCAATGAGATTTCCTACACTGGTATTGCCAATGTTGTTGACTTCCGGATCTAGGAACTCAACACCGTATAGTATTTTAAGTTCAAATAACTGCTGTTTTTTATACTGTCTGAGGAACTCTGGTGATAGTTGTTGACCGGTGAGGGACTCCAGCACTTCTGTCAGGGGTCTGCCAGATTTGCGACTTTCAATCAACGCCTGACGCATCTGTTCGGTATTGACATAGCCAGACTGGACTAGCTTGTTGCCAAAAGGAGAAAACTCGGTTCTTGTAGTTAAAGCGGTACTGCGCCGTTGTGGAGACGAGTAAGTCATAGGTGAGCAATGAGTAGGGAAAACCTCTGATTACAGTATTCCCAGGCTGGGGTAAATAATTTTCATCGACACTGAGTAAATTTAGGTCAAAATTTTTGCAGCTTCATGAGATTTGGAGGGCAGCAAATTCTCAATGCCTTCATTTACTAGGGATTATAAGATTGAGAAATTGGGGATATTTCCGGTGTAATTCGTTAAAAAACAGACTTATGACTAATGATGAGAGGTAGATAATCGGACGCGACTCTCTTCTTTAAGGCTGATTCCTGGTGTTAACCTACTCGTTCGGGATACCGACCCAGGGGTGTCTACGCTAAGGTGTTCACCATTTGTCACAATAATGAAAACGGTGACATCACTTCCAGAAAAATGTCAGCAAAAAATTAGCCTCAGTTATAGGCTGTGGTGACATATTGCCATAAAAACAATCTGGGATGAGTAGACATCATGGACGAAAATAAACAGGTAAACAATATCAGCCAACAATTGGGTGAACCAACAGAGGTAAAGCAAGCAATGAACAGCGACTCCCCAGCCAACATAAATTCCCATGAATCTGGCAGCGAGGCTACTGAGCAAGTGACAACCCCAACCAATGTATCGGGAGATACGACACTTCCATCAGAAAATGGCGTCGCTGCAACAGATAAAACAGAAATAGAAACGGCAGCTTTGACGGAATTGACTCAACAAATCGATTCTTTAAAAGCGCAAGTAGAAGAGCGTAACACTCAATATATGAGGATTGCGGCAGATTTTGAAAATTACCGTAAACGCACCATCAAGGAAAAAGAAGAGCTAGATGTGCAGGCAAAACGCAATACGATTTTGGAATTGCTACCCATCGTCGATAACTTCGAGCGGGCGCGAGCGCATCTCAAGCCACAAACCGATGGCGAGATGACAATTCACAAAAGTTATCAAGGCGTTTATAAACAACTTGTGGATTGCCTCAAACGCATAGGCGTATCACCAATGCGTCCAGAAGGTCAAGACTTTGATCCTAACCTTCATGAAGCAGTTATGCGGGAACCTACGGATGAACATCCGGAAGGAACAGTGTTAGAAGAGTTAGTGCGCGGATATTATTTGGGCGATCGCGTGCTGCGCCATTCAATGGTCAAGGTGGCTGCTCCTAAGGAAGACGCACCACCTGCACAGGAAGATCAGTCGAGTTCAGCTGACAGTTAACCTGTCGTTGCTCGCCTAATTAACCATAAGTGCCTAGGTTCTATTAAGAACAAGCATCGCATATCTCAAAAAGGATAGGGCTGTTGATAGTTAGCCGGACTTTTGCAGCCCTCCTTTTGATAGCAGCTTGCATCTAGGGTGCAACTTTTTCACAAAAAGCCAACCTTAAACAACAGTCCGTGTTTCAACTGCTCCCAAGAGGAGTTCCACAGACGTTATCGTAAGCTTTAGCCCATACAAAATATAGTCCGCGAAAAATCACGGCAGCAGCACTCAGTAAAAATACTGTACGTATGGGAAAAGTTATTGGGATCGACTTAGGCACTACAAACAGTTGCGTCGCAGTTTTGGAAGGTGGTCAACCGATTGTGATCTCCAACTCCGAAGGCGGACGTACCACGCCTAGTATTGTAGGATTTGGGAAAGGTGGCGATCGCTTGGTCGGTCAACTGGCAAAGCGCCAAGCCGTAACTAATGCTGAAAACACAATTTACAGTATCAAGCGATTCATCGGTCGTCGCTGGGAAGATACTGAAACAGAACGCAGTCGCGTGCCTTATACCTGTATCAAAGGCCGAGACGATACAGTTGATGTCCAAATTCGGGAACGCAATTATACTCCTCAAGAAATTTCCGCAATGGTTCTGCAAAAACTCAAGCAGGATGCGGAAAATTTTTTAGGTGAAGCTGTAACTCAGGCAGTAATTACCGTACCAGCCTATTTTACAGATGCTCAACGACAAGCAACCAAAGATGCGGGTACCATTGCCGGACTAGAAGTTTTGCGAATCATTAATGAACCAACTGCGGCTGCTTTAGCCTTTGGTTTGGAAAAGCAAGACCAAGAACAGTTGATTTTAGTATTCGACTTGGGAGGCGGCACCTTTGATGTGTCTATCCTGCAATTGGGAGACGGAGTTTTTGAAGTTAAAGCAACTTGTGGTAACAACCACTTAGGCGGAGACGACTTTGATAACTCTATTGTCAACTGGATGATCAAACACTTCCAGCAAGAAGAAGAAATCGACCTCTCCCTCGATAAAATGGCACTGCAACGCCTCAGAGAAGCAGCAGAAAAGGCAAAAATTGAACTCTCCAGCATGGCGAGTACCTCCATCAATTTGCCATTTATCACTGCCGATGAGAGTGGGCCCAAGCATCTAGAAATGGAACTCAGCCGCGCTCAATTTGAAGAACTGGCAGGGCGGTTAATTGAAGCCACCATCGAACCGATGATTCAAGCTCTCAAAGATGCAGATCTCCAAGCACAAGACATAGACAGGATTATTTTAGTAGGTGGTTCCACCCGCATTCCCGCAGTTCAAAATGCCCTCGTCAAGTTTTTTCATGGTAAAGCACCCGATCGCTCTATTAACCCAGATGAAGCAGTAGCACTGGGAGCAGCAATTCAAGCAGGGGTACTGGGTGGTGAAGTTGATAATCTGTTGTTACTAGACGTTACACCCTTGTCTTTAGGAATTGAAACATTAGGCGAGGTATTTACCAAAATTATCGAACGTAACACCACAATTCCCACCAGTAAATCTCAAGTGTTTTCTACTGCCGTTGATGGACAAACATCAGTAGAAATTCATGTCCTCCAAGGTGAACGGGCAATGGCAAGGGATAACAAGAGTTTGGGTAAATTTCTGCTGACAGGAATCCCCCCTGCATCCCGTGGAGTCCCACAAATAGAGGTATCTTTTGAAATTGATGTCAACGGTATCCTCAAAGTTGCCGCTCAAGATAAAGGCACTGGACGAGAGCAAAGTATTCGGATTACCAATACGGGTGGTTTGAGTACCAACGAAGTAGAAAAGATGCGGCAAGAAGCCGAAGTATTTGCCGAAGAAGATAAAAAACGTAAAGAACTAGTTGCGCTCAAAAACCAAGCAGATAATCTCTTATTCAGTTACGAATCCACCTTAAAGGATAACGGCGTCTTTATTGGCGAGCAGATGAAAGCTTCAGCCACCGAAAAAGTCGCGCAACTCCAAGCCGTAATGACAAATCCCAGCATCTCGCTCATAGAATTTCAACAGTGCTTAGATGACTTCCAAGAAACTTTATTTGCCATTGGTGCTGATGTCTATAATCGAGCTAACGACCAAGATAGTGAAAAAGTTGAAGAAGCTCCAGATAGTCTGTTGACATCTGAATCAGAGCAACCCATGAATGGCACCATAATACCTCAATTCAACTTCGATTTTGATGAAGAAAGTACCGCACAGGCTGATTATGAAGCAATAGATTAATTTGAGAAGTTAGAGGCTAGAGGTTGGAGGTAAATCAAAACTTCACTAGTCCCTAGTCCCTAATTTTGCTAGATTATAAAAGCAAATTGATTGCCGTGGGCTAGACAGTGTACCAGTACAGATACGCTTAAATTTTATCTGGAGGGTTTTCCGCACCATGAGGTACGGCTAGCTCCAATGGTTGATCAGCGTGTTTTGACCCTGCTAAGTAGCACAATTGTAAAAGAGACAGGCTCTGCTCCTAACTTTGGCAGCTTTTGTTGTATTTGATGAGGAAAGTAACTGTTGCTTCCAACTTGCTGGTGATTTTTGTCAAATGTAAAAGGTAAAATCAATATATATAATAAAAATTTATTTTTGCCTTCTACCTAGCTTCCGGCAAGCCGCTCAACTCAGGATACTACGTTACAAAAACAAGTAACTTGAAAAAGTTTTGACCCTTGGGTTAACAGACTGATTGCCTTAATTTTACAGGTAGTCGCTTTTCCAGGATACGGCTTACCGTAGGGTAGTAAATGACTGTGGCGTTTAATGCCTTCTGCTTTCTTCCTCCTAACTTTTACCTTTGTTATATGGCCCGCGACTATTACGAAATTCTGGGTGTCTCTCGTGACGCCGACAAAGAAGACATCAAACAAGCCTACCGCCGTTTAGCCCGGAAGTATCACCCAGACGTGAACAAAGAACCGGGAGCGGAAGATCGGTTTAAGGAAATTAACCGCGCTTATGAAGTGCTTTCTGAGCCAGATGTGCGAGAGCGTTATAACCGTTTTGGTGAAGCTGGTGTTTCAGGCGCTGCTGCTGCTGGCGCAGGCTTCCAAGATATGGGGGATATGGGCGGTTTTGCCGATATCTTTGAAAGTATCTTCAGTGGCTTTGCTGGTAGCGGCGTGGGTGGCCCAACACAAAGACGGCGCAGCGGGCCAGTACGAGGTGACGACTTAAGGTTAGACCTAAAATTGGACTTTCGTGAAGCGGTATTTGGTGGCGAAAAGGAAATTCGCATTTCGCATTTAGAAGTGTGTGACGTTTGTGGTGGTTCCGGTGCTAAAGCGGGAACTCGTCCGCGTACTTGTTCAACTTGTAGTGGTTCGGGTCAAGTACGCCGCGTGACGAGAACGCCTTTTGGCAGCTTTACTCAAGTTTCGACTTGTCCCACCTGCAACGGTACGGGCATGGTAATTGAAGACAAGTGTGATGCTTGTGACGGTAAAGGCACAAATCAAGTACCCAAGAAACTAAAAATTACCATTCCGGCTGGAGTGGACAATGGTACACGCTTGCGAATCTCCCAAGAAGGGGATGCAGGACAACGTGGTGGCCCTCCTGGAGATTTGTACGTTTACTTATTTGTCAATGAAGATGAAGAATTCCAGCGGGATGGAATTAATGTTCTCTCAGAAATTAAAGTCAGTTACCTGCAAGCAATTTTAGGATGTCGTTTGGAGGTAGAGACAGTAGACGGGCCCGTGGAATTGATTATTCCCGCCGGTACCCAGCCAAATACAGTGATGAAGCTGGAAAATAGAGGCGTACCACGATTAGGTAATCCTGTCAGTCGCGGAGATCATATGCTGACGGTATTAATTGATATTCCTAACAAGGTGACCCCAGAGGAAAGAGAATTGCTAGAGAAGCTCGCTAAAATCAAGGGAGACCGTACCGGTAAAGGTGGTCTAGAAGGATTCTTGGGAAATCTATTTAAGTAATGATTTTATCCTCCCTTTCATCTCCCGATGCTCAACTTGATCTACGTGGCACACCTTGTCCAATTAACTTCGTGCGAACAAAATTATATCTGGAAAAAATGTCGCCGGGAGGTTTGCTGGAAGTATGGCTAGACTCTGGAGAACCAATTGAGCAAGTTCCTGATAGCTTGACAATGGCAGGTTATCATGTTGAGCAAATTACAGATTGCATGGGCTATTTTGCTTTGCTAGTCCGCCGTCCTGTTACTGCCCAATGACAGTAGATACTATCTCTACTACCGGACAGTTAATTGGTACGGTGCTAGCCGTGCAAGCCAATTTTTATCGCGTACAGCTGGATGTAGAAGAGGCAGGGGGGCAGGGGGACAGGGGGACAAGGG
>NZ_CAWUDM010000068.1:0-33515 GCF_963920855.1 Nostoc sp. CCY0012
CTTGTCCCCTTGTCCCCTTGTCCCCATCCCCTATTCCTCTATCTCACTGAAACTAGCAAGTTTTGATTAATGGTCATTTGTAAATCGGTGTTGGGGTTAATGGCGATGAGGTCAACGCTGCTTCTGCCAAAGAACAGACCAATTAAACCACCGATAGCAGCACCGCCTAAGACTTCTTCTGTAGCGACCGCGCGATCGCCTGTGACCGCAGACACCGCAGCCGCAGCACCTGCGCCTAATGCTGTATTTCTGATAATTGTACCAGTGTTAGTACCTTTTCTTACGGTTTCAGTTGTGGTAATTACTTGGGAAGAAGCGTTAATTTGATACTCTTGACCTGTAGTCAAAACTAGTCTTTCAGCTACAAATTGAGAACCACCTTGGGCTGGTCTGAGTTGACCCACAACTTGGCTACCAGCAGGAATGACTACAGTTCCATCTTGGGTAACTACATTCTGTCCTACTGTGAGTGTCAAGGGTGCTGTTTCATCCTTTGTGACTAGGATTTTTTCTGCTTGGTCGTATGTTACAGGAATTGCAGTTCCTTGAGGAATGGTTACAGATACTGGTGTAGGTGTAGTGGGTTGCTGCGCTACGATGTAGGGCGAACTAATTGCTGAGGCTTGATTATTACTTACCAATGCCTGATAGATAAATGCAGCTACTTGTGCGCGGGTAGCGGTTGCAGTGGGATTCAGGAATTGAACATTAGGATAGTTCACCACAATTTGCCGTTCAGTGGCCGCCGCGATGGGGCTACGGGCCCAGTCAGCAATATTAAAGCTATCGCTGAAGTATTGCAGAGTAGTTTGGGTGTTTGTGGGAGAATATTCTAAACCGTTAGCTAAAGAAACCAAAACTTGTTGACGGGGAATATTTTGGTTCGGTTCAAAGCGATTACCAGGATATCCAGCCAAGAACCCAATGGTATAAGATTGGCGAATGGCATTAGCTGCCCAGAAGTTACTTGGGACATCTACAAAATTGACTGCCTGACGTTGTGGTGCTTTTTGGAAAGCATTGTTGATCATGGCAGCAAATTGAGCGCGGGTAACTGGTTCTTCGGGGCGGAAGCTACCATCAGGAAATCCGGCGATTACACCTCGCTGTGACAATTGTTGAATAAACTGCGCTGCCCAATAGTTAGATGGAACATCATAAAAAGTGGTTTGAGCAGAAGCTGGTGCAGTTGCGATAAAAGGTGCTACAGCGCCTGCTGTGACACTCAAAGCCATAAGTGCAGCTGTTCCAGATTGCCAAGGATTTAAATTAAACATACTCTTTACTCCAGTAAAATTTATTTTTTCTTCTGTTATTTATTTAGACAATGTACAGATGTAAAAGTTCCTATTTTTTCTCTGTTCTTAGTTAGATGTTAGCCCTAATAATTTGATAAATATCGTATTTACACTATTAACAATCAAGGCTTAATGTGAGTAGCGGCTGAATTTAATAGGGTAAATTTATTAGGTGCTATTACACTTGGGCTGACAGTGTATTGGTAATTTTATAATTTAGTTACCAATAATAGTAAAGCCAGAAGTGTATCAATTAACTGAAGATATTTAATAAGACGCTACATTAATCAAATAGTTGCGGTTGCCTAAAATGTTTTTGTCTCTGACTAGAGGAGGATTACAATAGGCTTTGGTGTTTTCACTTTTGTGTTAAAAGTGAAGCGATCGCGCACTTTAGTTGCAGTGGCGATCGCTAATGGGGGATGATTAAAATCACGGCGGAAATCAAGTGAAGCTTAGTAGCGGTCTAGTACTAAATTAGAATTCAGGCTCAGTCTTAAATCTTGTTCGGGTCTGAGGACAAATACTTCAGCTGATCTTCTGCGTAACAGTACACTAGCTAAGGCACCAGCCGCACCACCGACTACAGGTTCTAAAACCTCAATTCTGCGGTTACCTGTAAGCAATGAAATGGCAGCAGCAGCACCAGCACCAATAGCTGCGTCTGTTAATACTCTACTGCTATCTTTTTCGTTAATGGTTTCCAGTCTTGTATAGGTCTGAGAAGAAGCATTAATTGACTGGCGGCGACCAGAGGGAAAAACTAATTCTTGGGCGATGAACCGCACACCTCTAACATTGTCATTATCTCTGGTTCTACCGTCGAAATAAACGGGTTCTAGTCGTCCGATAACTTCAGTATCTCTAGGAATTAAGACTTGTCTTTGACTGTTGGTGATGTCGTTGGCTATTTTTAATGTCAGGTCTAGAGTTTCCCCACGACTAACTACAACTCTCTCATTGTTGTGTCTCACAGGAAGAATTACGTTAGCGTTAGCAGGAATCGTCACTGTTCTGGACTGACCAATATTGTATTGGGCATTAGCCGGAGCAAAAGCAATCATAGGTGTCACAGCGCTGGTGGTAATTGCCAGTGCCATGAGGGCGGCTGTTTTGGATTTCCATTGATAAAAGCTAGTCATAAGATGCTTGGGTTTGTGTCTGTGATGTATATATTGACGAGGGTTGACTATGATTGTTTCTGACTGGTGTTAAATGTGACTATAGTCATAGTTGCTCAAGCGAAGATATTTGACGTGGGGTGTATGTGAGTGTTCCTATGCGACTGAATTTGCGGTCAATGGGCTGACTTTACCTACTGGTTTGATTTTAAATTTAATTAGCTAAGAGATTAAAAGACCATTTGTTTTCATAACTGCTATCTTTAGTCATCAAATCTGATCAAGTTCATTGTCAGTACAAAACTGATTTTTTTGATACAGCGGTTAAATCATAATAATGGCGATCGCTATGTAAATAACATTGGTGAAGCCGATAAAGTTCAAGATGAGGAACAGCGATTAAGGTTTAGCAAAGAACAGTCGTGAAATTGTTTTCGGGCAGAGTCGTGGAATTTTTCTTTGGAGAATAGCAAAATCATTTGCCGTATAGGAAAAACTTGGTCATAATATTGTTAATTTTCGTAAATTTACGGACTAAAGTACTAGAATACTGATATTCACCTAGCTAAACTATCAAAAGAGTGCATCTGTACTGCTAGTTAATAAAACATTAGATGCGGCGCTATAGCCTCAATGATTCCAGTACAACTTATCCTCAAAAACTTTCTCAGTTACCGTGATGCAACTTTAGATTTTCGTGGTTTGCATACGGCTTGTATTTGTGGTTCCAATGGTGCCGGCAAGTCTTCTCTTTTAGAAGCAATCACTTGGGCTGTTTGGGGCGAAAGCCGCGCCGGTGTTGAAGATGATGTGATTCATTCCGGTGCCAAAGAAGTGCGCGTTGACTTTGTTTTTCAATGTAATCAACAAAAATATCGGGTGATTCGCACACGGATTCGTGGTGCTAGTGGTGTCTTAGAATTTCAAATAGAAACGCCTTCTGGGTTTCGCTCCATTACTGGCAAAGGTGTCAGAGCAACCCAAGATTTGATTTTAGAACATATCAAATTAGATTACGACACGTTTATTAATTCTGCTTATTTGCGTCAAGGTCGTGCCGATGAATTCATGCTCAAGCGCCCCACTGAACGCAAGGAAATTTTAGCTGAGTTACTCAAACTCAATCAATATGATCAACTAGAAGACCGAGCAAAAGAATCTTTTCGCCAGTTGAAGGCTAGGGCTGATGAGTTAGAGCGTTCTTTAGAGTCGAGTAAAATTCAGTTGCAACAACGTCAGGCAACGCAACAGCAAAAAGCCGACATAGAAGCTGAACTAAATCAACTCCAACAAACACAAGCCTTAGATAATATTCAATTACAAAGTTTGCAAGTTGTCCAGCACCAACGTCAGACAAAAGTCGAACAACTGAACTTTGTCAGGCAACAACATCAGAATTTAACTCAAGATAGCGATCGCCTGCAACAAGAACAGTCATCTGTGCAAACTCAGCTATCAGAATTAGAAGGCATCTTAAATCAGGAAACCGAAATTAAAAACGGTTACACTCAATACCAAAGTCTGCAATCTCAAGAAGAAGCTTTTGCCACGAAATTTCAAGAATACACCCGTGCTACGGCGTTACGGCAACAAAAACAGCAGCAATTAACTAATCAAATTCACGAATTAGAAAGGCAACTCCAACAAGTCCAAGGACAATTAGCAGCTTTAGAGCAACAAGAACAAGAAATTCAGCAAACACTCAGCAAATCAGGTGAAGTCGAAGCGGCTTTGGCACAACTTACCGCAGCTCGTCGCCGGGTGACTCATCTTGATGAATTGCAAATGCAAGTGTCTCCTTTATTGCAACAACGACAAAACTTGCAAACTCAATTGGATAGAGTTCATGCAGGTTTAGTAGCACGACTCGAACAATTACAAGCTACAGAAAACCAACTGCAACGTTCCTCACGCCGCCAACCACAGCTGCAACAAGCAGTGATGGATGTGGGAATGCAGATTGAACAAATGGAAAAAGATCGAGTTTATCTGCAACGAGTCCAAGAAAAAGGTCAAGAAAGGCGGCATTTTATTGAACGTTTACAAGCGCAACAACGAGAATATGAAAGATTGTTGGGGGAACTAGAGCAAAAATTGCAAATGCTCCGCACCCCCGATGCTATTTGTCCATTGTGCGAACGTCCGTTAGATGAACATCACTGGAATCGCGTTGTAGACAAAACCAAAGACGAATACAAAGATACCGAGGGACAATTGTGGGTATTCCGGGAACAAATGGCAGTTTCCGACAGAGAAATTCAGCTATTAAGGCAGGAATATCGGGAGATATCCCAAAAATTAGCGCCCTATGACACCCTGCGTGAACAAAGAGGGCAATTAGCCGCACAACTGCAATCGACTGATGATGCCGAACAACAACTACAACAACTGGCTGCCGAAAAACAACATTTAGAGCGATCGCTGCAAGCTGGTGATTATGCCCCAGACAAACAAGCTGAACTGCAACAATTAGAACAATATTTACAACAACTAAATTATAATGAGCAAGACCATGCCCTAGCTAGGAGCGAAGCAGAGCGGTGGCGGTGGGCAGAAATTAAACAAGGGCAAATCAAAGATGCAGCCAAGCGCCAAGCGCAAATAGCAGCCCGCAAACCAGAATTACAAGCGACTATTGCCCAATTACAAACTAAAATTCGCCAAGGACAAACTGATTCCGATTGCGCCAAGCAAATTGCTGAACTTGAGCGTCATATTGCTGAAATTGGCTATAGTTCCGAGCAACACAATAATCTGCGGCTATCTGTACGCCAAGCCCAAAGTTGGCAGTTACGTTATCAACAACTATTATCAGCCCAGCAGCAATACCCCCAACTCCATCAGAGATTCCAAGATTTAGAGGCTTCGAGAACTGCGAGGTTACATGAGCGACAACAACTTGCCAACCAAATTGCAAGTATTACCCAGGAGTTAACAGCTACAGCCAACCCCAGTGAGCAAATTTCTACTTTAGAAGCGCAAATTCAGGCACGCAGACGGCAACTTGATGAAAAAATTGTCAATTTGGGACGTTTAGAACAGCTAACCCTGCAACTAGAAAACTTGCAAATCCAACACCAGGAACAACAAGAACAATTGCAAGCTTGTCGGAAACAGCAACGGGTGTATCAGGAATTAGCACAAGCCTTTGGTAAAAATGGCATCCAAGCTTTGATGATTGAAAATGTGTTGCCGCAACTCGAAGCCGAGACAAATCAATTACTTTCACGGTTGAGTGCCAATCAATTACACGTACAATTTATTACACAAAAGTCTGGGCGCAGTAGTAAATCTACTAAGAAAAACGCCAAGTTAATTGATACGCTAGATATTTTAATTGCCGATTCTCGAGGAACACGAGCTTATGAAACCTACTCAGGAGGAGAAGCATTTAGAATTAACTTTGCCATTCGTTTAGCCCTGGCGAAATTATTAGCACAGCGCGCGGGTGCAGCATTGCAATTATTGATTATCGATGAAGGCTTTGGTACACAAGACGCCGAAGGATGCGATCGCCTGATTGCGTCGATTAATGCGATCGCTGGTGACTTTGCTTGTATCCTCACTGTCACCCATATGCCTCATCTGAAAGAAGCCTTTCAAGCCCGCATTGAAGTTAATAAAACTCAGCAAGGTTCCCAAATCAATTTATCAATATAAATTTCTCAAGCTTGGGTTTGTAACTGTGTTAATTATCTAGAAACTGTGATAGTAATTCCTCACGAGTGGCTTGGTAAATCAAATCTATGTATTTATCAGCAGATAACTCCATCAATTTGGGAATAATTGCCTCTAATTGAGTATCTATTTCTCCAAATCGTAACTGAAGAAGTTTGGTAATATTAGCTCGTCGTTCAATTTGTATGCCTTCTTGCGCCCAACTTGTAACAAATTCCATATATTTCTCTTCCTGATATAGTCCCATTGTATCAACAGTCGCTTGAAAGGTTTGATTTTCTTGGGCATTTAACTGTAAATAAACATCTACGAAACCCGCAATCAGCGGTTATATTGTGTCTTTATGCAAAAATATTTATTGAAAATTAATCGTGTTAATTCTGATTAATATTTACGTAACCTGTGAAAGATAAGATACAGGAAAAAATATGCAAAAAAGAGTTAAAGTAAAACCTAATTCCAAGCAGCAAAAAATAGAAGAACAAACAGATGGTAGTTTGCTCGTACATTTAAAATCTCCACCAGTTGATGGTAAAGCTAATGCAGAGCTAATTAAATTACTAGCTCAAAAATTTGATGTGCCTAAATCCTATATCAGAATTAAATCTGGTTTATCCTCTAGGCAAAAGCTGATTGAAATTGACAACTAGAGGCGCTTAGGCTAGAAAAAATGATAATTATCAGGAAATTTCAGGAGCATCTAAAGTTTGTATCTGCTGTAAAATTTGTTCAATTTGATAAACTCTTTGATTGCGATTTTGTGATTTAAAGACATCTAAAGCTTTTTCTAGAGAAGCTATGGCTTCATTGCGTTGATTTGTTTGTAATAATGCTAGTGCCAAATTAGCCAGTGCATCACCATAGTTAGGATTAATCTTTAAAGCTTTTTCGTATTCGGTAATAGCTTCTTCCCAACGATTTTCTTTGGCATAAAGTAGACCAATTCCGTTGTAAGCTAGAGCATGATTTGAATTGAGGCGAATAGCTTCTTGGTAAGCTTTTATAGCATCTTCTGTTTTATCTTGTTGAGATAATACATTGCCTAATTCAAAGTGTCCAAAGGAGTATCTGGGATATTTTTTAATCAATTCGCGTAATTTTTCTTCTGCACCAGCCAAATCACCTTGATTTGATAAAGTATTGGCTTGTTGTAAAAGTTGCGATCGCTCTTGTTCTGGTGTACTACCATCAAACTGTGCTATTTCTTGCACTCGGCTGTTGACACGTTCGGGTGAAGTGAACTGTGTAACTTCTCCAGTAATCGCTAAAACTGGTGATACAGCCACTGTCGTCAGGAAACTCACAGTTATGCAGCTAAGAGTAGAAAATTTCATCATTTTTAATACCTCGATTTATAGGGATTGGGGAACTCGGGGCCCCTTTGGGGATAAGGGGTAATGGGGATGAGAGGGATGAGGGAGATGAGGAAGATGGGGGAGATGAAAAACAAAGATGTTGGTACTCACTGAATGTCTTTCCCCCCTGCACCCTGTCCCCATGCCCCCATGCCCCCCTGCCTCTTCTAAGCCCCTGCTCGCAACTTATCTAAAACGCTGCGGTCTTCCAATGTTGATGTATCACCAGATACCTCTTGACCCGATGCTAGATTCCGTAATAAGCGACGCATGATTTTACCCGATCGCGTTTTGGGTAAAGCATCTGTAAAGCGAATTTCACCTGGACGGGCGATCGCCCCAATTTCTTTGACGACGTGCTGTTTGAGTTCTTTACTCAATTCTTCACTTGCTTGATACGTACCTTCTAAGGTCACAAATGCAACCACCTCTTCACCTTTGAGTTCATCTGGCTTACCTACTACCGCCGCCTCTGCTACGGCTGGATGCGAAACTAAGGCTGATTCTACTTCCATAGTTCCCAGGCGATGACCTGATACATTTAATACATCATCCACACGACCCATCACCCAGAAGTAACCATCTTTATCTTGTCTAGCACCATCACCAGCAAAATAGGTGTAGTTACCATCTTTGGGGGGAATGTGTTCCCAATATGTGCGGCGGAAGCGATCAGGATCGCCGTATACTGTCCGCATCATTCCCGGCCAAGGATAACGCACTGCGAGATAACCGCCTTCGTTATTGGGAACAGTATTACCATTCAAATCGACGATATCTGCGAGAATACCAGGGAAGGGAAGAGTTGCTGAACCGGGTTTGGTGGGAATGGCTCCCGGTAGTGCTGTAATCATAATCCCGCCAGTTTCTGTTTGCCACCAAGTATCCACAATTGGGCAACGTTCACCGCCAATGACTTGGTGATACCACATCCACGCTTCGGGGTTAATGGGTTCGCCGACGGTTCCCAATAAGCGTAGAGAAGATAAATTGCGGGATTTAGGATGGTGTTCGCCCATCTTAATAAATGCTCGAATAGCTGTAGGTGCTGTATAAAAAATTGTAACACCGTATTTCTCAATTACATCCCAGAAGCAACCAGGATTAGAACCACGGGGCGCACCTTCATACATTAAAGTTGTTGCACCGTTGGAAAGGGGCCCATAAACTATATAACTATGCCCAGTAATCCAACCGACATCAGCAGTACACCAATATACATCAGTATCTTGTAAATCAAAAATCCATTTGGTGGTCATGTGGGTATATAAGTTATAACCACCAGTGGTATGAACTACACCCTTTGGTTTGCCTGTACTACCAGAAGTGTATAGTACAAAAAGCATATCTTCACTGTCCATCGGTTCGGCTGGGCAATCTGCCGATACATCTTTTTGTAAATCATGCCACCAATGGTCACGTCCCGCTTCCATGTGAGTTTCTTGACAGGTGCGTTGCACCACAAGAACATTGGTGACACTGGGGACAGCGTTATCTGCTAAGGCGTTATCTACCTGCACCTTGAGAGGAACGATCGCATCTTTGCGCCAACCACCATCAGCTGTAATTACCAATTTAGCTTCAGCATCATTTAAGCGATCGCGTAAAGCTTCGGCACTAAAACCACCAAATACCACACTATGGGGTGCGCCAATTCTGGCACAGGCTAACATCGCAACGGCCGCTTCGGGAATCATGGGCATATAAATACCGATGCGATCGCCTTTTTTCGCTCCCAGTTGCTTCAACACATTAGCAAACTGACAAACTTCTCGATGCAGTTGGGCATAAGTGAGGGTGCGGGAATCTCCTGGTTCACCTTCCCAAATTAATGCTGCTTTATTTTTGCGCCAAGTAGTGAGATGTCGATCTAAGCAATTATAAGAAATGTTAATTTTACCGCCGACAAACCACTTCGCAAAAGGTGGTTGCCAATCGAGGACTGTATCCCATTTTTGGAACCATGATAATTCGGATGTCGCCAAATCAGCCCAAAATTGTTGCGGATCGGCTTTGGCTTGATCGTAGAGGCTTTGATAATCTGCCAAAGACTTGATGTGGGCATTTTCCGAGAATTGAGTGGAGGGAGGAAATAGGCGATTCTCTTGTAGGATTGATTCTATAGTTGGTTGAGACATAGTGATAATTGTGAGCAGTAATGTTACTGAAAACTATCTGCAAAGGAGCAAGTATAAGTCCAGCTTTAGTGGTGAGAGTATCAAAACCTGCCTTTACAATTAATTAGAGTACCTTGAATTTCCAGTCAAACTTTCGTAAAAGCTTGTGAATTTTTTTATTGGTTGTGCAGTTTGGGCATATAAAGGTTGGGTGGGTGAACTTTATCCTCAAGGGACTCGCGCTACCGAATTTCTGCATCTTTACAGCCGTCGCTTCACTACAGTAGAAGGTAACACCACCTTTTACGCTGTGCCTAACCAGGAAACCGTAACCCGTTGGGCGAACGAAACGCCGCCGGGTTTTGAATTTTGCCTCAAATTACCGCGAGACATTACCCACAAAGGTTTACTTCAACCTGCTATACCCGACGCTTTAGCGTTTCTGGAGCAAATGCGCCCTCTAGGTAAGCATCTCGGCCCGATGTTTGCCCAATTACCGCCTAGTTATAGCCCAGCCTTAATTGATGACTTGACTAGCTTTTTGGAGGCTTGGCCGCGTACAGAAGCACCATTAGCCCTGGAAGTGCGACATCGTGACTGGTTTATAGAACCGTATCAGAGTAATTTGACTGAAATTTTAGTAAAACTGGGTGTAGGCAGAGTGCTATTAGACTCGCGCCCGATCTACACTGGAGAAGATGACCCTCAGTTAAACTCCCAAAGACGTAAACCAAAATTACCGTTGCAATTGAGTGTGACAGCACCTTTTAGCCTAATTCGCTTTATATCTCATCCCACTTTGTCAGAGAATCAGCCATTTCTGGAAGAGTGGGTGCAACAAATTGAACAATGGTTACAAAGAGGAACACGCATTTATTTCTTTGTTCATTGTCCTTTCGAAGAGCGATCGCCTGGTACTGCGCGTTACTTCCAACAGCTATTAGAGCAAAATAATGTAGCTGTTCCCCCTTTACCGTGGAATAACCTTGAGCATCCTCCCAATCAGCTCAGTTTATGGTAAGCATTCTCCAGATTTTTCATTCTACATAGATTCATCTGGGGAATTAGTGATTAACTGATTTCAAAAAGGGTGATAATGGTTATTACCAATGCATTTTTCATCAAACTCAATACAACTTTATCCTCTCTAACAAAAGGGGTAATACCCCTATTTTCAAAAATATAAAAGGGGTATATACAAAGCCTGCATATAACTAACAGCAATGTACTAATTGTTGATGTAGGTTGTAATTGAGGTGATTGATTTTTGTTCAAGCAGTTACACCAAAGGAGGTTAAGATGAGTCGTCTTCTTTATGAAAATTCAGTTTCATACCAAGGATATCTCATCATTCCATTTGTGTTTGGCAAAGCGGATAATTACGAAATTTATTCATACAAACTCTTGTCGGAAATTGGGCGTAAAAGCACATTTCATAAGGCAGAAAATCCCGCAGAAATTTATGGCAGTAGCATCGATAATATAGTTGATATTGCCAAAGAGCATATTGACCAACACTCAGATTTTGTCAGTCATGGAGATAGTTTCCGCTCTCGATATCTCTACGGCAATAACTTGATTATCATCTATCAAGAAGGAGGTAAGTATTTTTATGACCATTATCCCCCAGAATTATTGAATAATATTGCCGCACCGAAATTATTCAACTCTGAATATGAGTGCTTGAGTTGGATTAAACAAGGACTCAACGGACAATATATGCGACAACGAGCCATTTGACATTTTACCCCGCGCATTGCTTGATGTAGCGGGGGATTTAAATATATATTTTAGATTTAGGTGATTTTAATTTTTCAAATTGGCATTGATCTAAGAGCGTTACCCTGCAAGCCCCCTGTGTGTATCAACAGCAGACGTGAGCGTAGCTTACCGTCAGTATCGCCTTGATTAAAAAATCCTTTTTGTATTAAATCCATCACGCCATAAAACATTTTTGCGGTGTATACGTAATCTAGAGGTACATCGTGCGCCGCCTCAAATTCCTTGCAAAAATACCGTAACTCATCATTTACCTTGGCATAGCCACCAAAGTGATAATCACATATGAGTTCCCAAGCTGCTGGAGTAGTATTTAATACAGGCAACCCAGAGGCGAGATAATTTGTGATTAAACTATCGATTTCCTCAGCGAGAAATGCCCCATTTTTCAACACAGGAAAACCAATTACTCGTTGTCCTTGATGTTGTGAAAGCGCGATACCGGCTAATGTAGTGCCTGTGCCACAAGCTAAACAAATAGTATCAAATATCTTAGTCTTTTTAAGTATTTCCATGCAACCGCGCACACCGTTTAAGTTGCTACCACCTTCAGGAATAATGAACACTTCACCAAAGCGTTGTCGCAAATCTGCTTGTAATTCTTGAGTGTGTCGTTGTCGGTAAGTTGCGCGGTCGAGATATACAAGTTGCATACCTTGTTTTGTAGCAAAACTCAGTGTGGGGTTAAGTGGTAATCTCTCCTCCCCGCGAATGACTCCGATGCTACGGAAACCGAAAAGATTAGCAGCGGCTGCGGTAGCAAAGATGTGATTGGAATAAGCCCCACCAAAGGTGAGTAGAGTTGTTAAATTTTGCTGTTTAGCCTCCAAGAGATTGTATTTCAGCTTGAACCATTTGTTACCGTTAACCAATGGGTGCAGACAATCGAGGCGCAACACAAACAATTCCACACCAGCACGGCG
Source organism: Nostoc sp. CCY0012 (assembly GCF_963920855.1). Taxonomy (NCBI): domain Bacteria; kingdom Bacillati; phylum Cyanobacteriota; class Cyanophyceae; order Nostocales; family Nostocaceae; genus Nostoc; species Nostoc sp. CCY0012. Next base: position 12,272 of record NZ_CAWUDM010000068.1, read on the forward strand.
GGCAATTTCGCTATTTATCTGCTGCGGAGAAATCTCCATCTTGTCCCCGACTCCCCACGCTAAGTTACTATCTTTAAGTGCAACTAGATATCAAACCTTTTATGGCTAAAGTTTTTGACTATATCACCGAGGAACTGCAAAACTTCATAGCAGCCCAACATATATTCTTTGTTGGGTCTGCACCGCTGAGTTCCACTGGTCACGTTAACCTGTCCCCCAAAGGATTGGAATGTTTTCGCGTCCTCTCTCCCCATAAGGTAGCTTATCTGGACCTTACAGGCAGTGGTAACGAAACTTCAGCCCATCTGCAAGAAAATGGGCGGATAACTTTAATGTTTTGTGCCTTTCAGGAACCACCCTGTATTTTGCGTCTCTACGGTCAGGGATGTACAATTTTACCGACTTCACCTGAATGGAACTCTCTATACTCATTATTTCCACCAATACCGGGAACGCGTCAAATCATCGTTGCTGATATTGAAAGAGTGCAAACATCGTGTGGTTTAGGTATACCACTTTATGAATATCAAAGTCAGCGACAAACTCTAGTAAACTGGGCTAGTAAAAAAGGTGAAAAAGGAATTAAAGAATATCAACAGCAAAAAAATCTTATTAGCATTGATGGTTTATCAACTCCATTGAGCAAATAAATTATATGCATCCTCAAATTTTCATTTAATAGTAAAATTAGTCAAATCATCAGCTTTTGAAATACCAAGATTATCCAGATAAATTCATGAATAATTCGATGAAATTACCCCAAAAATTGATGCTGCTGGGTTCAGGCGAACTGGGCAAAGAATTTGTTATTGCTGCTCAACGTTTGGGTAATTATGTAATTGCCGTTGACCGCTATGCTAATGCTCCAGCCATGCAAGTCGCCGACTGTTGTGAAGTTATTTCGATGCTGAGTGCGGATGATTTAGAAGCAGTTGTCACAAAGCATCAACCTGATTTTATTATCCCCGAAATCGAAGCCATTAGAACTGAAAAGTTGCTAGAATTTGAACAGCGGGGAATTACAGTTATTCCCACAGCGGCTGCAACTAATTATACAATGAATCGTGACCGAATTAGGGAATTAGCTCATGAAAAATTAGGCATTAGAACTGCTAAATATGGCTATGCTTCTACTTTAGAAGAATTGATTAATATTTCTCAAGAAATTGGGTTTACCAATGTAGTTAAACCAGTGATGTCATCATCAGGAAAAGGACAGTCTGTTGTCCAAGAACAAGATGAAGTTGAGACAGCTTGGAATTATGCGATCGCTAATTCTCGTGGTGACAGTCAAAAAGTGATTGTTGAGGAATTTATTAACTTTGAAATTGAGATTACTTTATTAACAATTAAACAGTGGAATGCACCGACAATTTTCTGTTCTCCCATAGGTCATCGTCAAGAAAGAGGAGATTATCAAGAGTCTTGGCAACCCGCTGGCATTTCTGATGAAAAAATATTTCAAGCTCAAGAAATAGCCACAAAAGTAACTGATGCATTAGGAGGAGCCGGCATATTTGGTGTAGAATTTTTTATTACCAAAGATGAAGTCATTTTTTCGGAACTTTCCCCCAGACCTCATGATACAGGGATGGTAACGTTAATTTCCCAAAACTTAAATGAATTTGAATTACACTTAAGAGCGATTTTAGGCTTACCAATTCCCCATATAGAACTGTTTGGGGCTTCAGCTAGTGCCGTAATTTTGGCTGCGGAGAAGAAATCAGATGCTGTGGCGTTTACAGGTGTGGCTGAGGCTTTATCAGCAAAAGATGTAGACATCAAGCTGTTTGGTAAACCTAGCGCCCATCCTTATCGACGTATGGGAGTAGCTTTGGCTAAAGGTGATCATGTCGCAGAAGCAAGAGAAAAGGCAAATATAGCTGCGGCTAAGGTAAAAATAATTTAATTTTTACAATTAAAGTTAAGATATAAAACGTCCCGCAGAGAGGACTAAAGTCCTCACTACAAACTTCAAATAATATGCCAGTTGCGTAAGTCCTATTACTATTTAAGGTGAAAGATAATGACATTAGCTCGAATTGGCATTATTGGTGGCAGTGGTCTATACAAAATGGCAGACCTTAAAGATGTAGAAGAGGTGCAAATTCAGACGCCTTTCGGTTCGCCTTCTGATGCTGTGATTTTGGGTACATTAGCCGGAACAAGGGTAGCTTTTTTAGCGCGTCATGGTCGCAACCATACTTTGTTACCTTCTGAGTTGCCGTTTCGTGCCAATATCTATGCCATGAAGCAAGTGGGTGTAGAGTATTTAATTTCAGCTAGTGCGGTTGGTTCTTTAAAGGCAGAAGCAAAACCACTGGATATGGTGGTACCCGACCAATTTATTGACAGAACAAAAAATCGGGTTTCGACATTTTTTGGTGAAGGAATTGTGGCTCACATTGCCTTTGGTGATCCGATTTGTCATAATTTGGCTGGGGTGTTAGCGGAGGCGATCGCATCCTTGAATTTACCAGATGTGATTCTGCATCGTGGTGGTACTTATGTATGCATGGAAGGCCCGGCATTTTCTACTAAGGCGGAATCGCATCTTTATCGCAGTTGGGATGCCACAGTGATTGGAATGACAAATTTACCGGAGGCTAAGTTAGCTAGAGAAGCAGAAATTGCCTATGCAACTTTAGCATTGGTGACAGATTATGATTGCTGGCATCCAGATCACGATAGTGTAACCGTAGATATGGTGATTGGTAATTTACAGCATAATGCAGTTAATGCCCAAAAGGTGATTCAAGAAACTGTCCGGCGGTTGAGTGAAAATCCCCCAATAAGTGATGCACATTCGGCTTTGCAATATGCAATTTTGACGAATTTAGAGAAAGCACCTGTGGCGACGAAAGAGAAGTTGGGGTTATTGCTACAGAAGTATTTGTAGAAAAAAAATCACAGATGAGGACACTTTGCTCAACGCAAGTGTCCGTGAACCAAAGCTATGACTAAAAAGAAATCTTAAGTCTTTTATGGTAATACTAAAAAACGTATAAATTAAAACATATAAGCATGGCTAATTTTATGTTGTAAGAGTTTGTAAAATCCCATACTTTGAAAAATAACACAATCAGTTATTATATGAGCGTATGCGTAAGTTCAGCCGAATGGTTTATTTAGTTGCAGACAAAGCCAGCATTGCGATCGCTGTCATACAACATTTGCCAAAGGTGAGTCAGACGAGACTATGCAAGATTTGCAGTTTGTTTATATTCTGTTCTCTAGCTGAACTAATCGCTCTTTGTTGAAAATAACGTGATCCCACATGACTATTTACGTTGGAAACCTCTCCTACAGCGCTACTGAAGAAGACTTAAAAGCTGTCTTTGCTGACTACGGCGAAGTCAAAAGAGTCGTCTTACCTACTGACCGCGAAACAGGACGGATGCGTGGCTTTGCATTTGTTGAAATGAATGAAGATGCCCAAGAAGATGCCGCGATTACTGAGTTAGATGGGGCAGAATGGATGGGTCGTCAGCTGAGAGTCAATAAAGCCAAACCACGGGAGGATAACCGACGAGGTAGTTGGGCAAAAAATCAGGATTTTTAATAAGTACCGAAGGCAGTCATTTACGCAATATATTGAAGTTGCCATAATCCACTAGAAACAACATTCAATATCCAAAAAATTTTCTCCGGCTAGTTGTGACTTTTCCCAACCGCTCACAACTGGTCGGGGTTTTTAATTTAGATGTGAGTAAATATACACTGTTCTGGACTAAAAACAATATCAAAACAAACTAGCTGTTGCCAGTCCCCTAGGACATAAAGTGATTATTTCTTATTCATTTCTTTAGTTTATCTAAAATCACATCTCAGTTATCAACTTACCTTTCTAAGATAGAGGCAGCAACCATCAGTTGCTCAAGGTGACTTGATCACCCTACTCAGTACGCTAGGAAGAATGCCAAAATGACTCAAGCACCACAATCCTTAGAATTTTCCATGAATGACTCTACAGATAAAGCTTTAGACCGTGATTGTACAACCTTATCCCGTCACGTTCTCCAGCAACTTAAAAGTTTTTCCGCAGATGCACAGGACTTGAGTACGTTAATGAATCGCATCGCTCTGGCTGGTAAATTAGTTGCTCGCCGCCTAAGCCGTGCTGGTTTAATGGAGGGTGTTCTCGGATTTACAGGGGATGTGAATGTGCAAGGGGAATCCGTCAAAAAGATGGATGTCTATGCCAATGACGTATTTATTTCGGTGTTTAAGCAAAGTGGCTTAGTTTGTCGCCTCGCTTCCGAGGAAATGGAAGAACCTTATTATATCCCGGAAAACTGCCCTATTGGTCGCTATACCTTGCTGTATGACCCAATTGATGGCTCATCCAATACCGATACCAATCTCAGTTTGGGTTCAATTTTTGCGATTCGCCAACAAGAAGGTGATGATGCCGATGGCAAAGCCACCGACTTGCTCACCAACGGACGCAAGCAAATCGCTGCCGGCTACATCCTTTATGGGCCCAGCACCCTGCTGGTCTATACTATAGGTAATGGCGTTCATTCCTTTACCCTTGACCCCAGTTTAGGTGAGTTTATCCTCACAGAAGAAAATATCCGCATTCCTAACCACGGTTCGGTTTATAGCGTTAACGAAGGGAACTTTTGGCAGTGGGAAGAATCAATGCGAGAATATATTCGTTACGTTCATCGCACTGAAGGTTATAGCGCTCGTTACAGTGGAGCTATGGTGAGTGACATCCATCGGATTTTAGTTCAAGGCGGTGTGTTTCTCTATCCAGGTACAATTCAAAAACCAGAAGGGAAATTGCGCTTGCTTTACGAATCTGCTCCCTTAGCTATGGTAATTGAGCAAGCAGGTGGTCGCGCTACTACAGGACTGGTAGATGTTTTAGACGTTGTGCCGAAAAAACTCCATCAGCGCACACCTCTAATTATTGGCAGCAAGGAGGATGTAGCAAAAGTTGAGTCTTTTATCCAAAACGGTCACTAAATAAGGCTAGTCTCTAAAGCGTGAATTATAAAGTTAATCATGGCTTAATGATGGCATGGTTAATAATGAAGATTGGGGATTGGGATACAGGATAGCGCTGGTTGAATGTGAATTAAAGATTACCTCAGCTGGCCGATGCGATAAGTGATGGGCAACGCCAAAATGCAAAAGTAACCATCAAAAAACGGTAGACAGTGAACAGTTATCATTAACCATTTACGGACAATCGATAACTAATCACTTGTATCTATTTCAACATTTGATGTGTTTTGCTAACTTCACTTAACAAGAGCATTAACAGGAGTAAAACTAGAGCTATGGCTACCAATCATCTACTAGAAATTAAACAACACGGTCAAAGTATCTGGATGGATAATTTGAACCGTGACATTATTCAATCGGGTGAACTAAAAAACCTGGTAGAAAATCAGGGTATCTCTGGAATTACCTCTAACCCAGCCATCTTTGAGAAAGCGATATCTGGCGATAAGACGCAAGGCGTCAACGCCGACAATGCCATGTATGATGCCGACATCGAAGCAGGCGTTCGTGCTGGCTTACCCACATACAAAATCTACGAATCCCTAGTTTTCGCAGATATCCGTAATGCCTGTGATATTCTGCGCCCTGTATATGAAGCCTCGAATACACTCGATGGTTACGTGAGTATCGAAGTACCACCAACCATTGCCCATGATACCCAAGCAACCATCAACGAAGCCCGTCGCTATTTCCAAGAAATTGGGCGGGAAAACGTGATGATTAAAATTCCTGGTACAAAAGCTGGACTACCAGCAGTAGAACAGGTCATCTCTGAAGGTATCAATGTTAATATTACACTGTTGTTTTCCGTAGAAAGCTACATCAACACAGCTTGGGCGTATATTCGTGGCTTAGAAAAACGGGTGGCACAAGGTCAAGACATTAGCAAAATTTCTTCAGTAGCTAGCTTCTTCCTCAGCCGGATTGATAGCAACGTTGACGCCAAAATTGATGAAAAATTAAAACATGGCGTTGATGATATTAACCTAGAAGCAAAACTGCGAGCTGTCAAAGGCAAAGTAGCGATCGCTAACGCTAAGATTGCTTATCAAGAATACAACAAGATTATTGAGAGCGACCGCTGGCAAGCCTTAGCAGCAAAAGGGGCTAATGTCCAAAGATTACTTTGGGCTAGCACCAGCACCAAAGACCCCGACTACAGCGATGTCATGTATGTGGATGAGTTAATTGGCCCCGACACCGTTAACACCTTACCACCCGCAACAATTAAAGCTTGTGCCGACCATTGCGATGTCGCTGACCGCGTAGAAACGGACGTGGAACAAGCTTACCAGCTGATAGAAAGCCTCAAAGATCCAGACATTAACATTGATATCAATGTCGTCATGGACGAACTGTTAGTTGAAGGTATTGATAAGTTCGTCAAACCCTTCGAGTCCTTGATGAACTCTTTAGAAAACAAAGTCAAGTTATTGTCACCAGTGTAACCCTTCAACGTTTACCCTGAGCTTGCCAAAGGGTACAACTCTTTTGTAGACGTAATTTATTGCGTCTACACCACACACCACTCAACACCCCACTGAAAACTTCTATGGTTAGTCTGCTAGAAAATCCCTTGCGCGTTGGTCTGCAACAGCAAGGGATGCCTGAACCCCAAATTATCGTTATCTTTGGCGCTTCTGGTGACCTTACCTGGCGCAAACTAGTACCAGCACTTTACAAATTGCGGCGAGAACGACGCATTGCACCAGAGACTACTATTGTTGGCGTAGCACGTCGAGAGTGGAGCCATGACTACTTCCGCGAACAAATGCAGAAGGGCATGGAAGAGGCTCATGCTGATGTCGAATTAGGGGAACTCTGGCAAGACTTCTCTCAAGGTCTGTTTTATTGTCCTGGGGATATAGACAAACCTGAGAGCTACCAAAAACTGAAAGAGCTTCTGAGTGAATTAGACGAAAAACGGGGCACACGGGGGAACCGGATGTTTTACCTCTCCGTGGCTCCTAACTTCTTTCCTGAAGCCATCAGACAGCTAGGGGGAGCAGGAATGCTAGACGATCCCTACAAACATCGTCTGGTAATTGAAAAACCCTTTGGTCGGGACTTAGCCTCTGCCCAAAGCCTCAACGTAGTAGTGCAGAAATATTGCAAAGAAAACCAAGTTTACCGCATTGACCACTACTTAGGTAAAGAAACAGTTCAAAATCTCCTGGTATTTCGCTTCGCCAACGCGATTTTTGAACCATTGTGGAATCGGCAATTTGTTGACCACGTACAAATTACAGTAGCAGAAACCGTCGGTGTGGAAGACAGAGCTGGCTACTATGAACAAGCCGGCGCACTACGGGATATGTTGCAAAACCATTTGATGCAACTTTACTGTCTCACGGCAATGGAAGCACCCAATGCAATGGATGCCGACAGTATCCGCACAGAAAAAGTGAAAGTACTACAAGCTACTCGGTTAGCTGATGTGGGTAATCTGTCACGTTCAGCAGTCCGTGGTCAGTATAGTGCTGGCTGGATGAAGGGTCAACAAGTGCCAGGGTATCACGAAGAACCAGGTGTTGATGCCAATTCCAGCACACCCACTTATGTAGCCATGAAGTTCCAGGTAGATAACTGGCGCTGGCAGGGTGTACCCTTCTACCTGCGTACAGGCAAACGAATGCCGAAAAAAGTCAGTGAAATTTCCATTCACTTCCGTGATGTTCCTTCTCGGATGTTTCAATCCGCCTCGCAACAGAGAAATGCCAATGTTTTGGCCATGCGGATTCAACCCAATGAAGGAATTTCCTTACGTTTTGATGTGAAAATGCCAGGAGCAGAATTCCGCACCCGTTCTGTGGACATGGACTTTAGTTATGGCTCATTTGGCATTCAAGCAACGTCTGATGCCTACGATCGCCTGTTCCTTGATTGTATGATGGGCGATCAAACATTGTTCACCAGGGCGGATGAAGTAGAAGCAGCTTGGCAGGTAGTCACCCCAGCGCTTTCTGTTTGGGATACACCCGCAGATCCAACCACGATTCCCAAATACGAAGCCGGTACCTGGGAACCAGCCGAAGCAGAATTATTGATCAATCAAGATGGTCGTCGCTGGCGCAGACTGTAGAAAAGGGTCATTACTCAACTGACAACTCAAAACTACTATGATTTCCCAAGCTCCTACAATTTTTTCACTTCAGGCACCCAAGGATATTTCGCTCAACGAAATAGAAACGGAACTGAATCAAATTTGGCAAAGTTACGGCATTACTGGTGCCGATGGTGGACTTCCTGCTGCTACTAGAGCCACAACATTTACTTTGGTGGTTTACGAACCAGAAGAAACCCAGTACTTGTTAGCTGCTTTAGGATTTTATAACGGCCCCATTGATGGAATTTTAGGGCCACAAATGGGCGCGGCTCTACGACAAGTACAAGTCAAATATGGACTTTCGGAAACTGGCACAGCCACACCGGAAACACTGGCTCTATTACGGGAAGAATTTGCCAAACGTCAGGGATCAGAAAATGTTGCTTATAACTTCAGTCCCAACAGTCCCACCATTGCCGATGAAATTGCCCTCCGCAATCCCTGCCGGATTATTGCTCTATTTCCCATTGCTGGCGAAGATGAAGGGGTAAAAGCCCAAGTTTCTGCTTATTGTCCTATTCAAAAGCAATCTTCCAGTACACTCATTTGCTGTGAATATATCACTCTGAGTGGAACTGCTGCCGCCTTAGAACGGGTGGGAGGAATGATTCCAGCATTGTTAATTGGTGGTTTGCCCAAGTTTCTGTGGTGGAAGGCGACACCAGACCCCAATAATGCTTTATTTAAGCGGTTGGCGGCCGTCTGCAATAATGTCATTGTTGATTCGTGTAACTTTAACGAGCCAGAAAGCGATTTACTCAGTCTCCAAGAGTTGGTCGAAAGTGGTATCCCCTTAGCTGACTTGAACTGGCGTCGTTTGGCTGCATGGCAGGAATTGACAGCCCAAGCTTACGACTCACCCCATCGTCGCGCAGCTATCAAAGAAATTGACCGCGTGACCATTGATTATGAAAAAGGCAACACTACTCAAGCATTGCTGTTTTTGGGTTGGTTGGCGAGTCGATTAGAATGGCTACCAGTTTCCTATAAACGGGAAAATGGAGATTACGAAATCACCCAAATTCGCTTTGTTACCCAAGATCAGCGACACGTAGAAGCCGAGTTAGCCGGAGTTCCTGTAGCTGATGTGGGCGAAGTTGTGGGTGACTTAATTGCCCTACGCCTTAGCTCTACAAATCCGCAAGCCGACTGTGGTACAGTTATCTGCTCGGAAACTGGCGGTTGTATGCGGATGGAAACCCACGGTGGCGCCCAATCTGCTGGTTTATTTCAACAGGTGAGTTCACTTTCAGAACAAAAAGCCGAAGCCTTGCTGAGTCAGCAAGTGCAACGCTGGGGACGAGAATCCATGTTTGAAGAAAGTTTGGGGATCATCGCCAAGATTCTCAAATCAGGAGAATGACTTTTCACTGATAAGCACAGGATGGTCAAATATTGCTTGGGGAATGGGATAATTACCAATGCCTAACTACCAATTACCCCAAGCATATGGCTTTAATTATTGCTGGAGAACGTAGTGGGGTGGGCAAGACAACAGTCACGCTCACCCTGCTAGCATCTTTACGCCGTCGTGGTGACATAGTGCAATCTTTTAAGGTTGGCCCTGATTATATTGATCCGATGTTTCATCAGCATGTAACTAATCGTGCTTGTCGAAATTTAGATCCGGTGCTAACTTCTGAAGCTTACGTTCAACAATGTTTTGCCCAACATAGCCAAGCAAGTGAATATGCCCTAGTAGAAGGCGTAATGGGGCTATTTGATGGCGTGGGTAGTCGGGAAGAGGATTCTCAAGTCACTGATTTTGCTAGTACGGCACACATTGCGCGGCTATTAGATGTGCCTGTGGTGTTGGTAATTGATTGTAGCCGCTTATCTGGTTCGGTGGCGGCGATCGCTCATGGTTATTGCTCGTTTGATGCGAGAATTAAAATTGCTGGGTTGATATTAAATAGAGTGGGAAGCGATCGCCACTTATCCCTGCTCAAAAATTCCCTAAAATCCTTACAATTACCAATTCTTGGTGTACTACGTCGTCAAGATAACATCACTATACCCGATCGCCACTTGGGTTTAGTACCCACAGCCGAACTACCTGAATTAGATGCTGTAATTAATCGCCTAGCTGATTTAGGCGATACCTGCTTCGACTGGCAAAAGTTATTACCCCTATTGAAGAGTGAAGACAAGGGGACGAAGATGCAGGGGAGCAGGGAGCAGGGAGCAGGGGGGAAGACTTTCGGCGAGTACCCAAATCTTGCTTTTTCACCCCCCTCATACTCCTCATCCCCCCCATTTCCTATCAAAATTGCCATCGCCCGCGATCGCGCTTTTAATTTCTATTACCAAGATAATCTTGATTTACTGCAAAACTTGGGTGCAGAATTAGTCTTCTGGAGTCCATTAGCAGATGCTGAACTACCGCCTGGTATACAGGGAATGTATTTCGGTGGTGGTTTTCCAGAAGTTTTTGCTCAGAAACTTGCAGCCAACACTAGCGCTCGTGAGGCAGTGAAAACAGCTATTTTCGATGGAATACCCACAATTGCCGAATGTGGCGGATTAATGTATTTGTGTGAGCAAATTATTGATTTTGATCATCAACCTTGGCCAATGGTGGGAGTATTACCCACATCGGCTGTTATGGGTAAAAGTTTAACTTTGGGTTATCGTCGTGCTGTAGCCTTACAAAATAGTCTGTTAGGACAAACAGGGATAAATATTTATGGGCATGAGTTTCATCGTTCCCATTTAAGCTCAAATCCTCATCAGCCCTTGTTTGCAACGTATCGCTACGATTGTCAGGAAAACATGGGAACTGAAGGATGGGGTTTACCAGTAAATCTTCATGCCTCGTATATTCATTTACACTGGGGAAATAATGTAAAAATACCCCAAAGATTTCTGCAAAGATGTATCTAAAGATGCACTCAGTTTCTACTGTAATGATGATTTTAATTCATCACCTTGTAATTTATTGATACATAAGGTAGGTTCGTACTAACAAGGTGAAAATTACCACTGAGCAATAGATTATCAATAAGGGTTACCAATTAGCAGCACTATTAGGAATGGTGGCATTGGGAAAACTTCTGTGTTTATGCTAGCCTTATTTTACTTTTTTGTTAAGAAAAATGTAACTAATAGATAATTTGGTAGCAAAAGTGGTAACAAAGATACTGAAAGTAATAAAAGTGTAAAATGAGCCATGCCTAATGACTTTTTCATTAATACTGAATCAGTACAGGTTGAGCCTGACAAGGTAGTAATGAAAACTGCCAATCGCACTCGGTTAGATCAACCTGAATCTGCGGATATTGATGTTTCCTGCGATCAAAAGATGATTGATACAGAAACCTTAACTAACACCCGGAAGCTGTTAAATAGTGCAATAATATCTGCTTGGTATGCAGTAAAATCAGAGCGCAGACCACCAGCCCTGACTCCTACACGTTGGGTATGGCGACTGGCAGCTTTTTACCATTTGTGCCACTCTACGCCGCGATTGATGGAGTCAGCGCGAGAGCGCTTTGCTTTAGCAAATCGTCAGAGTTTAGCACAGTGGGCTGCACAGAAAGCCAGAGAAGAAGCAGGTCATGACCTTCTCGCTCTACGGGATATTCAGTCAATGGGATATGCTGCTGAAGCAGTTGTGGAAGCGTTATATCCTCCAGCCGCCAAGGCTTTGATGGATTACTTCACTCAAAGCGTGCAGGACTCAGATCCAATTGATTGTGTGGGCTATTCCTATACGGCGGAACGCCTGGGGATATGTATAGGAGAGGGTTATATTCAGAGTGTGGAGAAACTACTCCCACCGGGTATAAAAGCTACACGCTGTTTGCGCGCACACAGTGCTGTTAGCGCTGAAGTGGATCACGTAAAGGAAACCCTGCAAATGATTGCAGGACTTACTACCGAGGAGCGCGATCGCATAGCCAAGGCCTGTTACCAAGCTGCATTGTTGCGTTTTAGCCCGCCCCAGGAAGCTTATATATCGGATGAAGAAATTCAGAATATGTTGAAATCACTAAAGCTGACAAATAACTACGCGTGAGCCTGATTTGTCAAATGCTGATGCATTTACTCCACACCCTACTCTGTCTTGTTTAAATACCACTCATACTATAAGATTCAGCACAAAAAATTACAAGAAGCTCATGAACACAGCTAAAACCAAAAGAACAACTATCACACAGAAGTTATTGAGTACTGTTGATTCTCCTATCAAGCAACAACACTTGAATCCCTATAATTCTGCTAGCAGCCTTAGTGATATCAGTCTAGAAAACTTAGATGATACAGAGTTGGATTTGGAAAAAATCATGTTTGAGGAATTAGCAAAAGGATTACCAAGTGATATTCCCATGGCTGATTTTTAGTTTCCACCTACCTCTAGTTTGTAATCATAATTGATAGCAAATAAATTTGGCGTTGATGCTATGTCTCTGCTCTTAAGGGACAGAGTGTTGCGCCTATCGTATAGAGTGAGCAATATGCTTATCAAGGCTGTTGTTCTTAAGCAATTGCCCCCAACCCTTTGAGAGTAGTAATAGTTGCGGCCGTTAAACCTGTAACTCCTCTGATATTCATTCCCTGATAAAATTTCTTAGCTTTCAAAGCTTTTAAGCACTCACCTGTACTTGTATCCCAAAGCCTAATCGTCTCATCAGCACCACTGCTAGCTAGAGTTTGATTATCTGGGCTAAAGGCAATTGACCAGATCCAAGCTGAATGTCCGTATAGTATTTTTTTGCATTCACCTGTATCAACATCCCATAATTTTACTGTGTAATCAGGGCTGCTACTTACTAAAATCTTACCATCCCGACTAAAGATGACTGCTTTGACAATACCACTTGCAAAAACCTCGAAAATTTGAAGACACTCACCGGTGCTAATATTCCACAACCTGACTTTTCCATCATAACTAGCACTTGCCAGCAGTTCACCATTAGGACTAAAAGCGATTGACCAAACCCAATTCGTATGTCCCTCTAACGTTCTTATACACTCACCAGTGTTGATATCCCACAACTTAACTTTTTGATCCCAAGCACCGCTTGCCAGTGTCCTCCTTTGAGGATTGAAGGCAACTGATTGGACAGCGGCACGATGTCCCTGGAAAGTTTGCAAGACTTGACCTGTATTGACATCCCATAATTTCACTGTTTGATCGTCACTGCCACTTGCCAACATTTGACCATCCTGACTAAAGGCAATTGACCAGACTACCGCAGAATGTCCCTGGAGAGTTTGCAAGGCTTGACCTGTATTCACATCCCACAACTTCACTGTTTGATCGTCACTACCACTTGCCAATGTTTGTCCACTTGGGCTGTAAGTGACTGATCGCACCGCAGCACTATGTCCCTGAAAAGTTTGTAAGACTTGGCTTGTCTTGACATGCCATAACCTCATAATGTGGTCATGACTACCACTTGCCAATGTTTGCCCATCCGGACTGTAAGCGACTGACCAAACCTGGTTAGTATATCCACTGAAAGTTTTAAGACATTGACCGGTAATAACATCCCACAGTTTTACTGTTTGGTCTTCACTACCACTGGCAAGAATATCCCCATGCAAACCAAAGACCACAGAAAAGACCCAACCGGAATGTCCCTCAAGGGTTTTAACACACTGACCAGTACTAACATCCCACAATTTTACTGTCTGGTCGAGACTACCACTAGCAATAAAATTGCCTTGAGGACTAAACGTAACTGACCAGACAGCTGCATAATGTCCCTGTAACGTTTTAATGCATTCACCAGTTCCAGCGTCCCACAATTTTACGGTCTGGTCATCACTGCTACTCGCTATTATCTGACCATCAGGACTGATAGTTATTGATCGTATACCATCACTATGTCCCTGTAAAATTCTCAGGCATTCACCAGTACTGACATCCCATAATCTAATTGTGTTGTCATCACCGCCACTTACCAGGGTTTCACCATCCAGAGTGAAAACTGCACAAATTACCCAACTTGTATGTCCCTGAAAAGTTTTGAGGCATTCACCAGTACTAACACTCCATAGTTTCACGGTACGGTCGTTACTGCCACTAACTAATGTATTACCATCTGGGCTAAATGCAACTGCCCACACCTCATGTTCATGCCCTTGTAAGGTTTGTAGGCATTGCCCTGTATTAGCATCCCACAATTTCACTGTGTGGTCACTACTACTACTAGCCAGTATATTACCATCAGGACTAAAGTCGAGTGAAGGAATCCAATTACTGTGACCCTGACAGGTAAGGACTTGTCTCCCATCCGCCACCTGATATAAGCGAATCTCTCCATTAGTATCGCCTATTGCCAAAAGTTGGCCATTAGGGCTAAAGGCTATTGACAAGACACCACCAAAGGTTTCAGCAAAAACAGACTTAGCTAGATCAGCATTGTAAAAATTGACATCGTGCAACTTCATATTTCGTAAGTCGGCTTGCCAAACTGTCAGTTCAGAAAAATCATAGCCGCTTAAATCTGTCTGTAGTTGACACAGCAAATTCAGAACATTTCCCGCTGTGTAACCTGGTTCTTGTGGCGATTCTTCGCGGAGCCTGATTAAAATTCTCCTGAACCTTTTTTCAATACCTTTTTTGCTTTTTAATCTAGTGAGCAGCCCATCGATAACTGGTTTGAGTATGAGGCGAATTTGCACTTCCCTGATGTAGTCTTTGGCGCTGGCCTTGATTAAAGCGTGGCATCTAAACAGCTGAATATTTTCAGTGACAATTTCTTCACAGACGCGCTCTATTAATACCTGAGTCATATACTCCATGACTACAGGTTGGAGAGTGAAAGTTGCTGTACTGTTCTCAACTAGGGTGGGTGTAGCTTTTTCGATTAGCGATCGCCTACCTAAAGATTCTATAGCCTCTAGTAATTTTGCTTGCGGTACTGGGGAAACAATATCTTCTCGCAATTCTGAGAGTGTAACCGACTCACGATTAATTGCTAGCCAGTACATGATATTCTTTTCTAAATCTGACAAGCGGGCAAAATGTTGCTCTAAAATATCACGAATATCACCAAATACAGCCGTATCTTGTTGTAAAAATTCAGTTACATTACCATCAAAAATATCTTGAATAGTTGTAGCAACTATCTTCAAGGCTAAGGGATTACCTGCATAGCGTTCAATCATCGCTTGCCATTCATCTTCTGCGGCTGATATCCCTTTAAGTTTTAAGATTTCTTGCCCTTCTGCAACTTTTAAGCCACTCAATGGTAATGAGCGCACAGGTTGTGTTTCTCCTTCCAGTAAAGCTACTTCTTTAGGTTTTTCGCGGCTAGTTAGCACTAAGCAGCTTTGGTGTGTTGCTTCTCCTACCCGTTTTAATAGCTCACCATATTCCTCATATCCTTCTCGATAAACCCCGGCCCGACAACCACTGCGAAGAATTGCCTCTGCATTATCAAGTATCAGTAGGCAGCGATGATTTTGTAAATATTCAAGTAGTAGCGATATCCTAGCACTGAAGCTTTCTGGTAGGCTGCTTTCTATTTCTTGTTCGTCAGAGAGAAACTGGATCAGGTTAGCCAGAATAATTTTAATAGGTGGGGCTTCTCGTAGCGATCGCCAGATCACATACTCAAAGTTTTCCTGAATCTGTTCAGCCAGCTTTACAGATAATGACGTTTTTCCAATACCTCCAATACCCAATAGTGCTACCAATCGGCATTGATCATCGAGAATCCATTGCTTTAAGGTGGTAAGCTCTTCTGTTCTTCCATAAAAGACTGATGAAAAAATAGCTTCTCCCCAATACAGGCGGTTATTCGCGGTTGAATAATCACTTTTAGCAATTTTTAAGCCAAAAGCAGAAAAAAGCTTTTCAATAGTCTGTTTATCAACGCCTCCTTCCCGATTTAATACTTTCGAGATCGTACCAGGATATAATCCAGAGCGCGCGCTCATTTCTTCGAGAGTGTACTTGTTGCCAAAATTTGCCGCTACTTCCGAGTTACGCTTCGCTTCCTGAATTTTCTGCAATCCCTTAGTAGTAAGTAAAACACCACGCTTGCGTGTTTTATTTGGTAAAGTCATATATTATCTCACTATTAGTCTCGTAATAATACTTAAATTAAGGTAATAAAAAGCATTTTTGTACTTTTAAAAAATAATTATATAGATAGGGTTTTTAAATTTTCGAGCTACCTGTCATACCATCCTCTGCTTCTGATTTATTAGCTTGTGATCTCGATAATTTTGTGGAAATAGCTCTTGATTTTCTGTATTTGCTGGCGTACACTATTAAATCCCTTGCATACAGCTAATAGCTGCAATTGAGGCACATACTTGATGTATGAATAATAAAAAAACTAAAAACTGCTTAAGTTCATTCTTAAAATCACGATCTTCACTGGTAAATCAGGTGCTATTTTGACAGACTTGATTAGCCAAGTTTGTAAATCACTCGCTGATTATCAATGAATCAGACTGATATGTGTGTATCTGCTACTTCTACAACCTCCATCACAAAAGCTGAATTTCAGCAAGTTACCTTAACCTTGACACCAGAAGAAGCCCAGATTCTGGAACAATATTGTGAACAAACAGGTAAATCGGAAACGGATATGATACTGGAACTCATTCAAGGCTTAACCTTGACTTAATTTTTGAGACTGGGCATTAACACTCAGCGTCTAGAAGAAAAGCCCTTTCAACGCCAAGGCTCGATTTGCTAATTCAAAAACTGAAAAATTCTACTAATCTAGACTACTAAATTATGGATTCAGTCTATCCACTCTATTCCCTGCGGCAAGCTACTCAGTTTTAATGCCGTATCTCAAGATAATTAAATTGTTGCCTTTATTTTTGAATATTGCCTCTATTTTTGAGAATTTTGTTGAATAATGGACTTTAAGGGCGATCACCTAAAAATTAAGTAAGTTAGTTTTTCGGAGTCTCATCTATAGTACAAATGAACGCCTTAAAAGAGATGAATAGCACAAAGTTAAGATACAAATCTTGTCAGGATTAGGTGTAGGTTCTAGACCAAATAAAAATGAAAAATATGTGGGGATATAACTAAAATCCTCACTATGCTTGGTTGATTACACCCAAAAAGCAATTATCTTCAAGATTTGCCTTTTTCTTAGTGCTATTCAGATCATAACTAAAGTAGAAGGTTACGCAGAAAGTGAAATCAAGCCAATCTACTCTTGCTGATTTATGGACAATGCTCGAATCAGCTCTCTGATGACATCAGTTGCTGGTCGGCCTGTCTGTTCACAATATTTTTCCAGGTTCTTGGCTTCATTTGATGCCAGGTTGATGGTCATTCGCTTAACCGCCCATTTCTTGTTCATACTGAAACATTTAAATTGTGTAATCTTAGTTTCAAACTTTGATTGTAACTTTTGTCTTGGGAAGTAACATAACATTAGCAGGTTATATTGCCAATAATTTTTTTTAAGGTATGGTACTTAAGCTAGTATAGTTACTCTTTATACTTTTATTTTGAATTTTAATACATAGAAATACACCAAACACTGTTTGCTACATCAATTGACTGGAAAAAAACTGATGTAGCTTGTGTTTTGCATTTTTATTTGGCAGTTTTTTGACAATTCTTTGTGATCATTACTTTGATTTATGAGGCTTTAAGATTGGGGCGCCGATATATCTCAGGTCTAACGACTCCGAGAAGGCGTAACATTTATATCATCATTGAGCCTGCGAATTAAACGAGATAACTCACGAATAATATTCACGGCAATTTCTGGTGTTTCTTCAATGGCATCATAAAGTTGCTCTTGCGTCAGTTCCAAAAATTCGCAAGGTTCTAGAGTTGTCGCTGAAGCCGAGCGGGGTTGAGTATCAAATACTGCCATCTCCCCAAAGTATTTTCCCTGTTCTACCTCGGCTAATTTTTTATCCCCAATGTGGACTTTAACTCTACCGGACACAACAATATAGAGCGATCGCCCTTCTTCTCCTTGCCTAAAAATGGTGTAATTGGCGGGAAATTTCAGTTCGTGCATCACTGAAGTTAGGCGCACGATAAAGTCATCTCGTAATTCTTTAAAAATTGGTACTCGTCGGACAAATAATAACCGATCAACGCTGCTTAACATAATCTATTGGGGACTGGGAACTGGGGATCAGGGGCAATGGGGATTGGTTACAAATTTACCTCATCTCCCTCATTATCTAAGTGACTCAAACAGCTAGCTTGAGCTTGCAGAAGAGACTATCGCCTAGGGAAGAAGAAAGCCATACACAAAAATAGTAGTATATAAAAAAAGTCTTGCCCTAAAAAAAGTTGTTGACAAACTGTTGAAAGCAGATCAATTGCTACTAGTGTTGGCAGTCCACACATTTTCAGCAATCACTAGATTTTGACCACTTTAGGACTTCGGAAAATTTTATGTCTGCAACTGCAACGGGTGGCCGACAGGCACTTCAGTATCATACACTTCCCGCACAGGAAGCCGCAAAAACCCTCAATAGCGACCCAGAGAAGGGTCTAACTTCAGCAGAGGTTAATAAACGAATTGAAAAGTTTGGCAGAAATGAACTTAAAGGTAAACCCGGAAAACCGGCTTGGTTAAGATTCTTATTACAATTTAATCAAGCGTTACTTTATATTTTGCTGGTAGCTGGACTGATCAAAGCGCTGTTGGGTCAATGGACAAACGCAGCCGTAATTTGGGGCGTGACGCTGATTAATGCCATTATCGGCTTTGTTCAAGAATCTAAAGCTGAAGGTGCGATCGCTGCATTAGCACAAGCCGTAACTACTGAAGCTACAGTCATCCGCAACGGACAAAAATCACGTATTCCTTCCCAAGAACTAGTTCCTGGAGATGTAGTACTGTTAACTTCTGGTGACAAGGTTCCTGCTGATTTGCGATTATTTAATACACGCAATTTACAGGTAGATGAGTCAGCCTTAACTGGGGAGTCTGTACCTGTAGAAAAAGCAACTATACCCCTGGAAGCAGATACTCCGTTAGCAGAACGAATTAACATGGCCTATGCAGGCAGTTTTGTCACCTTTGGCCAAGGAAGCGGTGTTGTAGTCACCACCGCCAACGCTACAGAAATGGGACGCATATCCCAATCCTTGGAACGACAAACTAGCCTGAGTACGCCGCTGACGCGGAAGTTTGACAAATTTAGTCACCAATTGCTCTACATCATTTTGGGGCTAGCGGCCATGACCTTTGCTGTAGGCTTGGGACAAGGACAGTCCTGGCCCGCAATGTTTGAAGCGGCTGTGGCTTTGGCAGTGAGTGCCATTCCTGAAGGCTTGCCGGCTGTGGTGACAGTAACAATGGCCATTGGGGTTGACCGGATGGCACGTCGTCACGCCATTATTCGTAAGTTACCTGCGGTGGAAACTTTAGGTGGTGCTACGGTAATTTGTTCTGATAAAACTGGGACTCTGACAGAAAACCAGATGACAGTCCAGGCAATTTACACCGGCGGACAAAATTTTAGTGTCAGTGGTACAGGTTACAATCCAGAAGGAGAAATTTTATTTGACCAACAACCTGTAGATTTAGAGACGGGAAATTTCCCTTCGTTGAAAGCCTGTCTCATGGCTGGGTTACTTTGTACTGACTCCCACTTAGAACAAAAGAATGGTAATTGGCTTGTTGTTGGCGATCCCACTGAAGGTGCTTTAATTGCCGTAGCCAATAAAGCAGGGTGGAATCAGTCCCAGATGGCTGAGTTAATTCCCCGAATAGATGGTATTCCCTTTGAATCTCAGTTTCAGTACATGGCGACGCTACACGATAGCCATGAATCAGATGCTCGAACTATTTATGTTAAAGGTTCTGTAGAAGCCATTTTGGGGCGTTGTCAGCAAATGCTTAATGCTGATGGACAGCCAGAACCAATTAACCGCGAATTGATAGCACAACAAGTGGAATTTTTGGCAGAACAGGGGTTACGAGTATTAGCTTTTGCCAAGAAAGCCGTAGCCAAAAACCAAAATTCCATCGAGCATGAAGATATTGAACATGACTTGATGTTCTTAGGATTACAGGGGATGATTGACCCACCGCGACCAGAAGTAATCGCTGCTGTTCGTGCCTGTAAAACTGCGGGTATTCAAGTCAAAATGATTACTGGTGATCACATTACCACAGCGAAGGCGATCGCCGAACAAATTGGCTTAGAAAGAGATGGCAAGGTGCAGGCCTTTGAGGGTAGACGACTCACCACTATGGACGATGCAGAACTAGCCCAAGCCGTTGAATCAGGTGTAGTATTTGCCAGAGTCGCCCCCGAACAAAAACTCCGGTTAGTAGAAGCTTTGCAATCTAAAGGCGAAATTGTCGCCATGACTGGAGACGGGGTAAATGATGCCCCAGCGCTGAAACAAGCTGATATTGGTATAGCTATGGGTGGTATGGGTACAGATGTCGCCAGAGAGGCTTCTGATATGTTGCTTACAGATGATAACTTTGCCTCCATCGAAGCCGCAGTGGAAGAAGGGCGGACAGTTTATCAAAATCTGCGAAAAGCGATCGCCTTTATCCTACCCGTCAATGGTGGCGAATCCATGACAATTTTGATTAGTGCCTTATTCGCCAGAGATTTACCAATTTTATCGCTGCAAGTTTTGTGGTTAAACATGGTGAACTCAGTCACCATGACTGTACCTTTGGCATTTGAACCCAAATCTGACCGGGTAATGAGACAAATGCCCCGCAATCCCAAGGAGCCTTTACTTTCAGGTACACTGTTCCAACGTATTGCCGTAGTTTCCATATTTAACTGGATTCTGATTTTTGGGATGTTTGAATGGATACGTCGAGACACAGGTAATATTGACCTGGCGCGGACGATGGCAATTCAAGCACTAGTAGCCGGGCGAATTGTTTATTTATTGAGTATCAGCCACTTAGGAAATAGTATATTCCGCAAACTCAGAGGTAAGTCAGCCAGCATCAGCGATGGCAAAGCAATGGCTTTAGGTATACTCTGTACAGTCATACTGCAAATCCTCTTTAGCCAATGGGGTGTCATGAATACGTTATTTAGAACCGCACCCCTGGATTTAAATCAATGGCTAATTTGTTTGATTCCCGCATTACCAATGCTACCCGTTGCTTGGTTTGTCAATCGCATTGATCCAGCCGAGTAAGAGGTAGGGGGGCGAAGAGGCAGGGGGGCAGGGAGCAGGGG